>JAJAZJ010000102.1 GCA_026785795.1 Pseudoxanthomonas sp. | reverse complement strand
GGGTCAGGGCGCTGCGACGAAGGGCAGGATTTCCTCGCCCGTCGCTTCCACCTCCACCAGTCGCAGCATCAGCAGCGCCAGGGTCACCACGTCCTGGTGATTGTGCGCAGCCACGCGGCGCAGGTTCAGCGCCGGTCCGCCGCGCAGGTAGTCCAGCCACGCAGCAGGCGCCTGTGAGCCCGGCAGGTCGTCCTCGCGCACGATGCGCAGCAGTTCGCGCTCGACCGTGGCCAGACGGCAGTTCTCCCAGCTGCCGCGGTAGCGCCGACGCGTCGGGAACAGCAGGTCCACATGGTCCAGCGCGGAAATCGGGTCGCCCTGCCGCGCCAGGCGGTAGCGCGTCTTCAGCAGCGGCGCGTCGTAACAGCGGCCGTTGTAGCTGGACAGCACCGTGTCTTTTTCCTGCAGCCAGCCGGTGAAGGCCTGCAGCATGGCCGACTCCGCTGCCATCGTGGTCATCAGCAGCTGGCGCACGCGCAGGCCGTCGCCGTGCACCGAGTCCAGGTGCCAGTCAGCCGCCCCGATCATGAAGGCGCGGGTGCCGGTGCCGCCGGCCAGGCCGGTGGTTTCGGTGTCGAAGAACAGCAGCTGGCACGGGTCGACCGATTCGCCGTGGCGCTTGGCGAATGCCAGCGATAGCGCTGCATCCGGCGCCGCCATGGGCAAGCGGGTTTCGATCAGGCGCAGGCCGGGGGAAATTTCTGCTCCGGGAACTTCGCGGTCGCTGGACTTTCGCGCACGCAGTGGGGCGGACGCCTTTTCGTGCAGGCCCAGAATTTTCCGCAATGCATCGATGGATTGCGAGGCAGGTCGGGCCGCAGCGACGTGGACTGGCGGCGCAAGTCGTACACCAGCCTCCTCCCTTGCGCGCAGCGCAGGGGAGGATTGAGGAGGGGCGCTCCTGCACTTGATCATGCTGCTGCGCGTTTGTTCACCAGCGGCAGATTCAGCGCCAACAGCACCCCTCCCTAACCCTCCCCTTGCCTCGCAAAGGGAGGGGGCGGAAGCGCCCGCCTCGCGCTTCAATGCCCGCAATTTTTCGACGCTGATGCTCACGCCCATCGGCCTGGCAGGATTGTCAGCTGCGGCGGGAGAGCCCGTTTCTGTAGGAGCTGCGCAAGCTGCGACCGGAAAGATGACGCTGCGATCGACCGCCCCGGCGCATCGAAGCCACAGTCGCAGCTTGCGCAGCTCCTACAGGGTCTTGCGGCCGTTTTAGATGCGAAAACACGCACTCGTCCCTGCAGGAGCGGGTGTTCCCCGCAATGGGTTTTGCGTTGAGCGTGACGAAAAGCATCGCGGGATAGGCTCGCTCCTGCAAAAAACATCACGCTTGCACCTTTGCCAGCAAGTCCAGCACCCGCAGCGCCACCGACTTCGGCGTCGCCGCTTGCCCGGTTTCACTCGCCGCCAGCACCGGGCCCACGCAGGCCGGGCAGCCGGCCGCGCAGTCGCAGCGCTGTACCAGTTCGCGTGCGCGCTGCACCAGTTCGGCCTGGCGCTGCCACAGCGGTTCGCTCAGGCCCACGCCGCCGGGGAAGTTGTCGTACAGGTAGACGGTCGGCACGAACTGCCGGCTTTCCACCGGGGTGAACTCCTTCGCACCTATCCCCGCCATCGACACCGCCTGCCCGGTCGCATCCTGCGCTCGCCCGTTGCCCTTGCCGTCCTGGGTAGCGAACCACGCGCCGTCGCCATTGCCGACCGACTGCTGCAGGTCGCGCGCGTCGGCCATCACCGCCACCGTTGCCACCACGTGCAGCGCGTAGGCCGCCCCCAGGAAACCATCCAGCGCGTCCTGCTTCGATGCGAACGCCTTCAGCAGCACCGCCTGCGGCAGCTGCCACCACACTGCGGTGGTGTGCAGCTCCTGGTCGGGCAGGTTGACCGGCCCGTAGCCGATGTTCTCGTGGGTGTAGTAGCGGATCTTCTTGTAGCCGGCCACGCGGCGCACCACGTGCACTTCGCCGTGATGCGCATCGCCGCCGCCCGCCTCGCAGCCGTCGAAGCGCTCCAGCACCTTGAGCCTGGTGAAGTCGATGCTGTCGGTGTAGTAGTCCACATAAGTGCGGGTGACGTAGGCCTTGCGGCCCTCCCAGTCCAGCCGTTCGACCTGGTACGGCGTGCTCTGCACCATGTGGATCGCGCCCTCGTACAGGGTCAGTGCGGCGGCGGAGTAATCCACTTCACACAGGATCAGCTGGCGTCCGTCGGTCTTGTCCACGACCACGAAGTTGCCGTCAGCCACCGAGCGCAGGCTCACCGCCTGCGCCGGATAGCTGTCGGCGATCCATTCCCAGCGCTCGCCTTCGCGATGCAGCACTTCGGTTTCGGCCAGCGCTTGCAGGTACACCGCAGGGTCAATCGGGCCGAAGGCTTCGCCCACCAGGAACGGGAGTTCGAACGAGCCGCAGCGGATATGGTCGAACAGGATCAGCGGCTGGTCGGGCGCGATGCGCGCATGCTCCGGAGGTGCATCGGCGAAGAAATCCGGATGCCGCACCACGTACTGGTCCAGCGGCTGCGAGCTGGCCACCAGCACGCCCAGTGAAGGCTGCTGGCGGCGCCCGGCGCGGCCGAAGCGCTGCCAGGTGGCGGCCACGGTGCCGGGATAGCCGGTCAGGACCACCACGTCGAGCGAGCCGATATCCACGCCCAGCTCCAGCGCGGAGGTCGCGATGATCCCGTCGATGTGGCCGGCACGCATGTCGCGCTCGGCCGCGCGGCGTTCGGT
>JAJAZJ010000101.1 GCA_026785795.1 Pseudoxanthomonas sp. | reverse complement strand
CAGTTTGACGGTTGTGGAACCCATCTATAATTCGCTGGGGGCTACAGACCAAGTCGCAAAAGGGCCGACGTTTCTTGGTGCACTCAAGGAGGCAATGGCAACCCAGTTTCCTCCTGCCGGGCAAGGGAAGCTGGTGCTTTAGCCGGCGTAGATACTTTTTTCTAACCCGCGTAAGGCGGGTTAATCTAAATGTTCTATCGGAAGGCGGGTCTTGACCCGCCATTTACCGTTCGGATTCCGGATCACCACACGCGACAACTACCATCTACAACTGCCGCATCACAGACGCGCCTATGGCGGGTCAAGACCCGCCCTACTGGAGCTGGATGCCGGATCACCTAACGCGCCTAAGTGGCGTACCTCGTACGGCGGGCTTGAGCCCGCCCTATGGTGGTGGATCGCATAGGACGTTCGTAGTCCGCGCGCGCCAAGTGACAATGCTACGTGCGGTTTTCGGATTCCCGCAAGCGTAACCCGGGTAAGCGAAGCACACCCGGGTGCGTATTACACGGAACCGTTCTGATCCCCGGGTGCAGCCCCTTCGGCCTTACCCGGGCTACGCGATTGCGGAAATGTGCCGGGTTGATATAGCCAGGCCTTCCTACGCAATGCGCCTTTGGCCTTACGCCACCTGGGCTTCCACGCTGGATGGGCTAATGACTTGTGGCAGGCTCGCGTGCGGTGCAAGGTGAGTAGCCTGCAGCCCTGGCCCACGCGCGGAGGAATTGAACCATGACCCGTGTACGCCTGCTGGACATGCCGCCCCAGGGCGCAGCTCGAATCGCCGGATTCCTCTACCTGCTGGTCATCGCCGGCGGACTCTTCGCACAGGTCTTCGTCCGTGACCGGCTGATCGTAGGCGGCGATGCCACGGCCACCGCGGACAGTTTGCTGCAGCACGCCACCCTCTACCGATTGGGCTTCGGCGTACACCTGCTCTACCTGCTGTGCGCCACCGTATTGGCGGTGATCTTGTACGACATGCTGCGCCGTGTATCCGCCAGCCTGGCCCTGTTGGCACTGTCCTTCGACCTGGTGGCGATCACCGTGGAAGGCATCCACCTGCTGAACCATCTGGCTCCGCTGCTGATGCTGACCGATAGCGGGCTGGCCGGCATGGAGCCCAGCCAGCTGCATGCCATGGCCTACGCGCAAGCGCGCCTGTTTGCATACGGCTTCGGTATCAGCCTGGTGTTCTTCGGTGCGTTCTGCATCGTGACCGGCGTGCTCATCTACCGCTCGCGCTTCCTGCCGCGCACTCTGGGAGTGATGATGGTGATCGCAGGCATCTGCTACCTGACCAACAGCTTTGCGCTGTTCCTTGCGCCCGGACTGGCGTCACTGCTGTTTCCCTACATCCTGATGCCGTGCCTGATTGCGGAACTGTCGCTGGCCCTGTGGCTGCTGGTGAAGGGCATTGATATGGAGAAACTGGAAGCCTCCCCGGTCGTGCAGGGGTAAAGCGCGCAGGACCCGCCCTCCCGAGGCTGGGCTTCCATCCACAGTGATCGCAGTCACTACCCATGCCATGAAAGGCCAGGCTTCTCAAAAAAAAGGGGACGCCCATGGCGTCCCCTCGTGCGTGCCATGTCCGCGCAGATCACCAGATCCGTACGCGGTCCTCGGGGGCAATCCACAGCGCATCGGTGGGTTTGATGTCGAAGGCCTCATACCAGGCATCCACGTTGCGCAGCGGGGCGAACGCACGGATCTGACCGGGCGAATGCGTGCCATTGACCAGCTGCTGGCGCAGCGCATCGTCGCGCCACAGCGTGCGCCAGATCTGGCCCCAGCCCAAGAACAGCCGCTGCTCGCCGGTGAAGCCGTCGATGACCGGGGCCGGCTTGCCCTCCAGCGAGCGGCGGTAGGCTTCCAGTGCAATGGTGATGCCGCCCAGATCGCCGATGTTCTCGCCCATGGCTACCTTGCTGTTGATGCGCATGTCCGGCACCTGCGGGAATTCGTACGCTTCGTACTGCGCGCCCAGCTTGGCAGCCTGTGCCTCGAACTTGCGCGCGTCCTCGGCCGACCACCAGTCACGCAGCTCGCCCTTGCCGTCGGACTTGCGGCCCTGGTCATCGAAGCCGTGGATGATTTCGTGGCCAATCACGCCGCCAATGGCGCCGTAATTGACCGCCGGGTCGGCGTCGGGATCGAAGAAAGGCGCCTGCAGGATGGCCGCCGGGAACACGATCTCGTTCTTCACTGGCGAGTAATACGCGTTGACCGTCTGCGGGGTCATGCCCCATTCGGCCTTGTCGACCTGCTGGCCGATGCGCGCGCGGCGGTAGTCCCACTCGAACTGCTGTGAGCGCTGCGCATTTCCAAACACGTCAGCGTTGGTGATCTGCAGGCCGCTGTAGTCGCGCCATTTCTCGGGGTAGCCGATCTTCAGGCCGAAGTTCTGCAGCTTGGCCTTCGCCTCCACCTTGGTTTCCGGACTCATCCAGTCCAGTGCGTCCAGGCGGGCGCCCATGGCCAATTTCACGTTGGATACCAGTTCGTCCATCTTGGCCTTGGCGTCTTGCGGAAAATACAGCTGCACGTAGTCGCGGCCGATGGCTTCACCCATCGTGGATTCGGCTAGAGCGACGCCGCGCTTCCAGCGCTGGCGCTGCTCGGGCTGGCCGGACAGGAACCGCGAGCGGAATTCGAACTCGGCATCGGCGAAGGCGCGCGGCAGCAGCGACGCGGCGCTGTCGATGGTGTTGAACGCCTGCCAGGCCTGCAGCGTGGTGAGGTCGGTGTTGGCGTAGATCGCGGCAATCTTGGGAATGGCAGTGTTCTGTCGAACCACCGCCTTCGTCGCCTGGTCGGCGCCGGCACCCCTGAAGAAAGACGCCCACGGGAACCCTGGCGCGCTGCGCTCGAACTCGGCCAGCTGCACGGGGTTGTAGGTCTTGTTGCGGTCGCGGCTTTCGGCGCGGGTCCAGTGTGCTTCGGCGATGCGCGTTTCCAGGGCCAGGATGGCCTTGGCATTCTGTTCGGGGTTGTCCCAGCCGGCCAGGGTCAGCATCTGGGCAATGTAGGCCTGGTAGCGCTCGCGCTGTGGCGCGAAGCTTTTGCCCAGGTACATTTCACGATCACCCAGGCCCAGCCCGGATTGACTGAGATACAGCGCGTAGCGGTCGGGGTCGCGCTGGTCGTCGGAGACGCCCAGACCGAACAGGCTGCGGCCAAAATCACCCTGCTGTGCACCCATCAGCGTGGCGAAGGCAGTCTTGTCGTTGGCGGCGCGGATCGCCTCCAGCTTTGGAGCCAGCGGTTGGGTGCCCAGCGCTTCGATCGCGGCCTCGTCCATGAAGCCGGCATACAGTGCGGCGATCTTGGCCTGGTCGCCATCGGTGGCGGGGTCGCCCAGCTTGTAGCCTTCCACCAGCCCACGCACCCGTGCTTCGGACAGGTCGCGCAACACCGCGAAGTTGCCGTAGTTGGATCGGTCTGCCGGGATCTTGGTGTCGTCTGCCCACGTGCCGCTGACGTAACGGAAGAAATCCTGGCCGGGTTGCACCGCAAGGTCCATGCCGTCGGTGTCGAAGCCCCAGGTGCCGTAGCTATTGGCGGCGGTGGGCGGGGAGCCGCCAGCTTGCGCATCATCCACAAGCATCAGCATCTGCGTATCGCAGGCCTGGTCCACGCAGTGCGCCTGATCGTGCGCGTGTGCTTGCGCAGTGATAGCCAGGGTCACGGCCATGGCCGCGAACAGGGTAGTCTTCTTCAAAATATTGCCTCCGGTAATGAGCGGGTGTGAATGACTGAATTGGTTGCGAATGAACCCATGCTCGCAAGCATAACGTGGGTAGTGCCGCCGAAATGAACCAATCCCCCGGATGGTGGATCTGGAGCCGCCAGGTCCCGTACGTAAGCTGAATCACCGCACCTAACCACCGTCATTCACAACGGGGTCATTCCGGCTGCTTCCACGGCAGGTCAAGGCCTGCACGCCGTTGCTGGCCGACCCCGGGCCACGGCCCTCCCCCTTGTCCGATAGCGCTTTCCTTGCCTTTTAGTCCACTATTCACCCCCTGACTACCACCCCCCAGGAGTTCCAGTTAATGAAACTGCCCCGCAAACTGACCCTCGCCGTGGCCACGGCCTCCTGCGTGCTGGCGCTT
>JAJAZJ010000100.1 GCA_026785795.1 Pseudoxanthomonas sp. | reverse complement strand
GGTGGATGTTGAGATTGGCCGCCGAGCCCTTCATCCACAAGCTCGGCCGGATCAGCGTGACCGCTCCGCTGTCAGCCTGCTCGGCCTTCAGCCCGGCCTAATCGAGCAGGAAGCGCGTGATGGCGCCGTGCACGACCTGCAGCACCGGCGTCACCAGCTTGGGTTGCGCGGCCAGCAGCAGGCGCAGCGGAATCGGCAGCCGAACTTGGCAAACCCGTACCCACTGGCGCACCGGCACACGCGGGATGACGTGGTCGACCAGGTGCGCCGCCGTCTGGGCCATGCGCCGGGCTCCGCACGACGGGCAAAAGCCTCGGCGCCTGCAGTCCCGAGCGGCCATCGCACGGGTCGCGTCGCGCGTAGCGGCCGGTGGCCACGACATCCCGGACGACAAGATTCGCGCCCGTTGGGACAGCGCCCGTCGCAACCTGATCGACCTGCTGCCGCACCTGCACGAGTTGCGGGTGTACGACAACAGCCACGAACAACCTGAGGGCGCCGCCTCGGCGAATCCATCCTTGCTGTTGCATCGGCGCGCTGGGCAGATCGTCGCGCCGGCGATGTCACGACTGCGGCACACGCCGGAATGGGCCAAGCCGAGCGTGGAAGCGGCGCGTCGGTTGCAGGAGGCTCCGCGCGGCGCCTGACGACCCACGGTCTGGCCTTCCTGCGCCAACCAACCGATGCGGTCCGCACGGGCCAACGCTAGCTTCGCTAGCTTCGTTCGCGAACTGGAACCTGTGCCATGCCGCAACTGAACTCGTCCATGCCTTCTATTCCGCCCCGCGAAGGGGGTCCAGTTGCTCTGGCGTGCCCGCATTGTGGTCGCCTGCCTGGCTTGCGGGCGGCCTGTTTCGATCCATTGGTTGTGGCTGGCCTCGTGGATTGCGCTGCTCGGCGGGAGCTTGCTGGCCTCACGCAGCAACGACTCGCGGATGGTCGTCGTCTTCCTGCTGTCAGGCTTGGTGATGGCCACCGCGGTCAACTATTGGCTGGTGCCGCTGGTCCCGCGCAAGCCGGTCCCGCGCAGGGAATAGCGTGTCCCGGCCAGGGCAGCGTGACGCCGAATATCCTCAGCGACCCCAGCCCAGCCACACCAGCAGCAGCAGCGACATCAGGGCCAGGCCGGCTGCGGCCACGCTGCCGAGCCGCCGTTCCCAATCAATCACCAGGCGCTCGAGGGCCGGTGCCACGGCGGGCCACTGCGGCTGCCGTGGATTGGGCCAGTGGCGTTGCACCCACGCCCTGGCGCCCCTCAGCGCGGCTTCCACCGCCACCAGCAGGTCGCCCTCGGGGATGCTGCGACCCCAACCGGGGCGCGTGCGCGTCAGGCGCAGCCAGGCCCAGGCCAGTGCGGCTGCCAGCAGCACCGGCCACAGCCCATCGCCCCATTTGCCCAGGTCGGGCCACTGCGCCAGGCCGGCGTGTACCGCCCACAGCCAGGGCACCAGTATCCCGGCGGCCACCAGCAAGGGCAGGCTGGGGTGGATCCGGGCCGGCGCCTGGGTGCCGGTGCGAGCCAGGTTCAAGGCGCGCCACAGCAGCAACGCGGTGGCTGCGGAGCCCAGACCAAGCAGCCAGCCGAACGCCGCGCCCAGGCCAGCCTGTTCGAACGCCAGCTTCAGGCCCTGCTTGGCCAGCGCCCCACTGCTCAGGGGCAGCGCGACCAGCGCCAGCGCCGGCAGCAGCATCAGCCCCAGCGCCCAGCGCCCGCGCAAAGGCACGTGCCCGGCGGCGACGAACAGCGCCGCCTTGTTCAGCCCATGGTGCAGCACCAGCAGCCCCAGCATCGGCAGCATCAGGCTGCGATCGGGTGCCGCCAAGGCCAGGATCGCGGCGGCGAACAGCAGGCCCATCTGGCTGACGGTGGAATACGCCAGCACCGTCTTCAGGCGCTGCTGGCCCAGGCCCATGGCCACCCCGAAGAACGCGGTGAACAGCCCCAGCCCGACCAGGGCTGCGGTGGCGCCGGCGGGGAATGCTTCGGCCGGGAGCAGCCGCACCAGCCCGAACATCCCGGCCTTGACGATCACTCCGCTGAGGATCGCGCTGGCTGGCACCGGGGCCACCGGGTGGGCCACCGGCAACCACAGGTGCAGGCCGGCCACGCCCATCTTCACCCCGAAGCCTGCCAGCAGCAGCCAGGCCACCAGTGGACTGGCGGTTCCCTGCAGCGGCTGGGCCATCCACAACCGGTCCAGCGGCACCATCCCGTAGTCGGCGGCGAGCAGCAGCAGGCCTGCCAGCACCGCGCCCTCGGCCAGGATGGTCATCACCAGGTACACGCGGCCGGCGCGCCGGGCCTGGTCGCTGCCGTCGTGCACCACCAGGCCATAGGCCGCGAGGCTCATGACCACGTAACCGAAGTAGAAGGTGGCCAGGTCCGCCGCCAGCACCGCCAGCACGATCCCGAACAGGCAGGCCAGCCAGAAGCAGGCGAAGCGCCTCGGCGCTTCGGTGATGCGTGCCGATGCGAACCAGCCCGACAGCGTCCACGCGATGCCGATCAGCAGCAGCATGGCGTTGGCCAGGCCGCCGGTCTGCAGGCGGGTGTCGAGCAGTAACCAGTGCAGCTGCAGGTGCTGGGCCGGCAGCAGCGCCAGCCCCAGGGCCGGGAGGGAAGCCAGCGGCAGCAGGGCTCCCAGTGCGCCCAGGCTCGCGCCGTCGCCGCGCCACGGACGCAGCAACAGCATCAGCAGCACGGGCAGGCCGAGCGCCAGCGCCAGCAGGACGACGAACAGCACGCTCATGGCCCCATGTCCCGCGCGACGATCAGCTCCACCCAGCCCAGCGGACTCATCGGCAGTGCCGCAAACACGCCCACCCCGATGGTCAACGCGGCGGTCAGCAGTGGCGGTACGGTGAGCGCCGCAACCACCCAGCGGTCCAGCCGCTGCTCTTGCGGCCACGATTGCGGCGCCGGCGCAAACCAGATGCGGCGCAGCAGGGGCAGGAAGTAAGCGGCATTGAGCAGGGTGCTGGCCACCAGCACGCCCAGCACCCAGTCCTGGCCCGCGGCCAGCGCACCCAGCCCCAGGAACCACTTGCTCACGAATCCGGCCAGCGGCGGGAAGCCGATCATGCCCAGCGCGCCGACGGTGAAGGCGGTCGCAGCCCAGGGCATGCGCCGGCCGAGCCCGTCGAGTTCGTCGATCCGGTGGATGCCCAGGCGCTCGGCGAAGATCCCGGCGCAGAAGAACAGGGTGATCTTCATCAGGCCCTGGTGGACCAGGTGCACCAGCCCGCCGACCAGCGCCAGCGGGCCGCCGATGCAGACCCCCAGGGTGATGTACGACACCTGGCTCACCGTCGACCAGGCCAGCAGGCGCTTGAGGTCGCTCTGGAACAGGGCGCGGGTGGAGCCGTAGAGGATGGTGAACGCGGCCAGCATCGCCAGGCCCTGGGTCAGCCCGAGCGAGGACGCCGTTTCGAATCCATAGACATCCTCGACCAGCCGGATCAGTCCGAACGCACCGGCCTTGACCACCGCCACCGCGTGCAGCAGTGCGCTGACCGGGGCCGGCGCCACCATTGCCCGTGGCAGCCACGAATGCAGCGGCACCAGCGCCGCCTTGACCCCGAGGCCGGCCGCGATCAGCACGAAGATCCACTGCAGCGAGCGTTCGTTGCCGGCGACCGCCGCGCCCAGGTTGCCGTCCAAGGAAAAATCCTGGCTGCCCGCGATCCCGTACAGCCATACCAGTCCCAGCAGGAACAGCGAACTGCCGACCAGGGTGTGGACCAGATACGTGCGTGCGCCCGCCAGCGCCGCTTTGGTGCCGCGATGCGCCACCAGTGGCCACGTGGCCAGGGTCAGCAGCTCGTAGAAGATGAAGAAGGTGAACAGGTTGCCGGCCGCGGCAATGCCCATGGTGGCGGCCACGCACAGGCTGAAGAAGCCGAAGAAGCGGGCTCGGTCCGGGCTGCGTTCGAGGTAGCCGATGGCATACACGGTGGTCAGCAGCCACAGCCCGGCCGACAGGCTCATGAACAGCAGGCTCAGTGCATCGACCGCCAGCACCAGTTCAAGGCCCGGCACCAGCGGCAGGCGGAACTCGAACGTCTGCCCGGCGCGCACGCCCACCAGCATGATCCCGATCAGCACCAGCTTGACCAGGGCGGCCGCCAGGTTGATCGCGGTGCGGGTGCGCTGCCACTGCTCGCCCAGCAGGAAGATCACCACG
>JAJAZJ010000099.1 GCA_026785795.1 Pseudoxanthomonas sp. | reverse complement strand
TGCACGCAGCACCGCTCCCGGCCGCATTGGCCGAACGCTTCAAGTTCGTGGCCGATGGCGTGGTACTTGCGCTGGCGGATGCCGACGCCAGGCACCTGCCGGACTTGCTCAGGCAGCAGCTCATGCTGGTGCAAGAGGACGGTCAGGGAAGGGTCATCGATGCCACCCTGATCCAGGCGGCCGGTGCGCTGGACGATCTGTATGCGGCGGCCGGTCACGAAACCGGGCTGGGGGTGCAGGTCAACCGCACAGCCAGTACATTCAAGCTTTGGGCGCCGACAGCCGCGCGGGTCGCGCTTTGCGTGCAGGACCAGACAGGGGACGCGGCTCGCCCAATGGGCAGCCTGCAGCGCAGCGACGCCACCGGGACGTGGTCGACAGAGCTTCAAGGCGATCTGGCCGGAAACTACTACAACTACCTGGTGGATGTGGTGGTGCCGGGCGTGGGCGTGGTGCGCAACCGGGTCACGGATCCCTATTCGATCAGCCTGGATGCGAATTCCAGGCGCAGCTATGTCGCCGACCTCGGCGCGGCCACACTCAAGCCCGCAGGATGGGATGCGCAGCCCGCGCCGGACCGGGTCGCCACGCAGGCGGACATGATGATCTACGAACTGCATGTGCGTGACTTTTCCATCGGCGACGCGTCCGTCAGCCCTGCAAACCGGGGCAAGTACCTGGCCTTCACCGAGTCCGCTTCCAGGGGCATGCAGCACCTGCGGGCACTGTCCGCCGCGGGCATGACCGATGTGCACCTGCTGCCGGTATTCGACTTCGCTACCGTGCCGGAATCGGGCTGCATTACCCCCGATGTTCCTGTAGCGGCGGCAGACAGCAAGCAGCAGCAGGCCGCGGTGATGGCGGTGGCGGCCAAAGACTGCTTCAACTGGGGCTACGACCCCTATCACTTCAATGCGCCGGAGGGCAGCTACGCCAGTGATGCGGATGACGCAGCGCGACGCATCCTGGAATTCCGCCAGATGGTCCTGGCCCTGCACCAGGCGGGGCTGCGCGTGGGCATGGACGTGGTCTACAACCACACCACTTCGTCCGGGCAGAAGGAATCCTCGGTACTCGACCGCATCGTGCCGGGCTACTACCAGCGACTGGACGCCAACGGGGTAGTGGAACGATCCACCTGCTGCGACAACACCGCCACCGAACACATGATGATGGCCAAGCTCATGATCGACTCTGCGGAGCTGTGGGCCAGCCAGTACCGCATCGACTCGTTCCGCTTCGACCTGATGGGCCATCAGCCAAGGGCGGTCATGGAAGCGCTGGACGAACGCCTGCTGGCTGCCACCGGCCGCCGGATCAACCTGATCGGCGAGGGCTGGAATTTCGGTGAGGTGGCCGATGGCGCGCGTTTCGTGCAGGCCTCGCAGCTTTCCCTGAACGGGTCCGGCATCGGCACCTTCAGCGACCGCACCCGCGATGCCGTGCGTGGCGGGGGGCCGAGCGACAGTGGCGATGCCCTGGTGCAGCAGCAGGGTTACATCAACGGCCTGGTATATGACCGCAACGAGTATGCCCTTGAGCGCCCCATCACGGACCTGATGCGGGCTGCGGACATGGTGCGGGTGGGGCTTGCGGGCACGTTGCGCGACTATCCGCTCACCACGTACACCGGTGCGGTGCAGGTACTGCGGCAACTTGACTATGGCGGCCAGCCCGCCGGCTATGTCAGCCAGCCGGACGAAGTGGTGAACTACGTGGAAAACCACGACAACCAGACCCTGTTCGACAACAACGCTTACAAGCTGCCGCGCACCACCAGCAGCCGTGATCGTGCCCGCGTGCAGGTGCTGGGCATGGCCATCACGGCCTTCAGCCAGGGGGTCGGCTATTTCCATGCAGGCGTGGAAACCCTGCGCTCCAAGTCCCTGGATCGCAACAGCTACGATTCCGGAGACTGGTTCAACCGATTGGACTGGACGTACGCTGACAACTATTTCGGCACTGGCCTGCCGCCCGAAGGGGGCAATGCGGTCAACTACCCGCTGATGCGGCCGCTGTTGCGCAATGACGCCATCAAGCCCACCGCCGCGGATATCGTCTGGACGCGGGATGTCTTCCTTGACCTGCTGCGCATCCGCGCCAGCTCAAGACTGTTCCGGATGGACAGTGCAGAGGACGTGCTTGCGCGGTTGACCTTCCACAACCTCGGTCCGGAGCAGAATCCGACCGTGATCGCCGGGCATCTGGACGGGCGGGGCTACCCTGGCGCGGGCTTCAGAGAAGTGCTGTACCTGATCAACGTGGACAAGCAGCCGCATACGCTGCTGCTGCCGACGGAGCGTGACAAGGTCTACGTGCTGCATCCGGTGCAGCGTGCGCCGGGTGCTGCGGACACCCGCGCCGCGCAGGCCCGATATGACCCCGTCACCGGCAGTTTCACCCTGCCAGCGCGCAGCGCGCTGGTTTACGTGGTTGAGTAATGCCGCTGACCAGGCTCCAATGCGTTGCCTGTCTGGCTCTGTTTGGTGCGAGCTGTTCAGCCCAGCATGAAGTGCGTGGATCGCGGCAGCCGACTGTGCTGGCACCGGTCGAGCTGCCTTCAGTGCAGCGCGTTGCGCTGGAGGCCTGCGATTTGCAGACGGCGCCGATGCAGTTCAGTGTGTATCTGCCGCCCGGCTACGACCGCGCATCAGGGCAGCGCTACCCCGAGCTCTACCTCGGCGATGGGCAGGACAGTGCCGCAATGGGTTTGCCGCGCACGCTGGCCGAGCTTCGTGCAGCACATGCCATCAAGCCGGCGATCGTCGTGGCCATCGACATGCCGAAGGACCGCATGGCCACCTATGGCCTGTCCGACCCTGTACTCGGGCGCAGCCTCACCGGTCACTCGCGCGTCGGTTCAATAGGCACTGATGCGCATGCGTACTCCGAATGGGTGACCCGGCAGCTGGTGCCTTACATGGACAGCCACGACCGCACGCAGGCATCGGCTTCTGGCCGCACCGTTCTGGGCTGGTCACTCGGCGGATTGAATGCCTTCAACCTGGGCTGGCAATATCCCGGCACGTTTGCGCAGGCAGGGGCGTTCTCGCCTTCGTTCTGGCTGTCGGCGGCCAGTGGCGATGTCCAGCCCGCGCGGCTGGCCCAAGCCATGGTCGATTCCACCCGGCCTCCAGCAGATCTGCGTCTTTGGCTGGCGGTGGGCACGGAAGAGGAAACCGCCGACCGCGACGGTGACGGCCTGAATGACGCGCTCGACGATGTGCTGGATGTGGTGGATGCGCTCGAGAAGCGGGGTCTGGCTATTGAGCGCGGCGAAGGCGCCGGTCAGCTGCCCGACGCGCCAGTCACCCTTTACCTGCTTCCGGGAGGACAGCACAGTCAACAGGCCTGGGCGAGGATGCTGCCGCGATTCCTGATCTGGGCCCTGCCGCCCGGGCCATCGGCAGCGACCGGCACCGGCGCGCGCTAGCCACCTCCGATACGCCGCTGCAAAAACCGCCGACAACGAAGGGCGGTTTGCATAGTCGGTCTACGCCGAGTAATTAAAATTACAAATCAATCTCGCGTGACTTGCGTTGCCTGCTTGACGTCTTCGCAGTTCCAACGGCAGGATTTTATCCGCACTTTATGTTGCAGGGCTATGCGTGCCGCTGAATGAATACGTATGCAGGAAAAGTTATGGCGACGTTACGACGACTACCATTGCCCCACGT
>JAJAZJ010000098.1 GCA_026785795.1 Pseudoxanthomonas sp. | reverse complement strand
GTGCGCCCGGTATCGCGCCGCGACAGCTCCTTGGACAGCTTCACCCGCTGCGCTTCTCCGCCGGACAGCGTGGTCGCGCTCTGGCCCAGCTTGATATAGCTCAAGCCTACGTCGACCATGGTTTCCAGCTTGCGCGCCAGCGCCGGCACCGGTTCGAACAGCTGCAGCGCGTCCTCGACCGTCATCTCTAGGATCTGGTTGATGTTGTAGCCCTTGTAGGTGATCTCCAGGGTCTCGCGGCTGTAGCGCTTGCCGTGGCACACATCGCAAGCTACATAGACGTCGGGCAGGAAGTGCATTTCCACCTTGATCAGGCCATCGCCCTGGCAGGCTTCGCAGCGGCCACCGCGCACGTTGAAGCTGAAGCGCCCGGGTGAATACCCGCGCGCTCGCGATTCCGGCACCTGTGCAAACAGCTCGCGCAGGGGCGTGAACAGGCCGGTATAGGTCGCCGGATTGGAGCGCGGGGTGCGGCCGATGGGCGACTGGTCGATGTCAACGACCTTGTCGAACAGGTCCAGTCCCTGCACTTCGCGATACGGCGCAGGCTTGTGCGAGGCGCCGTTGATTTCGTTTGCGGCCAGCGCGTACAGGGTGTCGTTGATCAGGGTGGATTTGCCGGAACCCGACACGCCGGTGATGCAGGTAAACAGCCCCGCTGCGATGTCCAGGTCCACGTCCTTGAGGTTGTTGCCGCTGGCGCCGCGCAGGTGCAGGGTCATCTTGGGGTTTGGCTTGTGGCGCAGGGCGGGAATCTCGATGCGGCGCTTGCCGGACAGGAACTGCCCGGTCAGCGATCGCGGCGCCTTCAGGATGTCGGCCAGTTGTCCTTGGGCGACGATCTCGCCACCGTGCACGCCGGCATACGGCCCGATATCCAGGATGTAGTCGGCGGCGCGGATCGCGTCTTCGTCGTGCTCCACCACGATCACCGTATTGCCCAGGTCGCGCAGCCGGGTCAGCGTGCCCAGCAGGCGCTCGTTGTCGCGCTGGTGCAGGCCGATGCTGGGCTCGTCCAGCACATACATCACGCCCACCAAGCCCGCACCGATCTGCGAGGCCAGGCGGATGCGCTGCGCCTCGCCGCCGGACAGGGTGTCGGCCTTGCGCTCCAGGGTGAGGTAGTCAAGCCCCACGTCGACCAGGAAGCCCAAGCGTTCGCCGATCTCCTTGACGATCTTGGTGGCGATCTCGCCGCGCCAGCCCGGTAGCGCCAGTCCGCGGAAGAAGGCCAGCGCCTCGTCGATCGGCAGCACCACCACCTCGGGCAACGCGCGGTCAGCGACGAAGACATTGCGTGCCGACTTGTTGAGGCGGGCACCCCGGCAGTCGGGACATGGCTGGTCGCTGATGTACTTGGCCAACTCTTCGCGAACCGCGGCGGACTCGGTTTCGCGGTAGCGTCGGTCCAGGTTGGGCACGATGCCCTCGAACTTGTGCTTGCGCTGGTTGCGTCCGTTGGAATCGGTCAGGTAGGTAAAGTTGATCAGCTCGCTGCCGCTGCCATAGAGCACGGCGTGGCGCACGCTTGCCGGCAGCGACTGCCAGGGCGCGTCCACGTCGAACTGGTAGTGCTTGGCCAGCGAGGCGATCAGCTGGAAATAATAGGCATTGCGCCGGTCCCAGCCGCGCACCGCGCCGGCGGAAAGTGAAAGCTCCGGATGCACCACCACGCGCGCCGGGTCGAAGAACTGGGCCACGCCCAGGCCGTCGCAGGTCGGGCAGGCGCCGACCGGTGAATTGAACGAGAACAGGCGCGGCTCCAGCTCGGGCAGCGAGTAGTCACACACCGGGCAGCTGTACTTGGACGAGAACAGCAGCGGCGCGGCCTCCGCCTTTTCCAGCGACTGCACCGAAGCCATGCCGTCGCCCAGCTTCAGCGCGGTCTCGAAGCTTTCGGCGAGTCGCTGCTTGATGTCCTGGCGCGGCTTGAAGCGGTCGATCACTGCTTCAATGGTGTGTTTCTGGCGCAGGGCCAGGGTGGGCACTGCGTCGATCTCGTAGAGCGCGCCATCCACGCGCACGCGCACATAGCCCTGGGCGCGCAGCTGGTCGAACACCTGGGCGTGTTCGCCCTTGCGTTCGCGGATTACCGGGGCAAGCAGCATGTAGCGCTGCTCGCGGCCGTCCTCGGAGTCGCCCAGGGCCAGCACCTGGTCGACCATCTGGCTGACCGTCTGCGCCTCCAGCGGGTAGCCGTGGTCCGGGCAGCGCGGCAGGCCGACCCGCGCGTACAGCAGGCGCAGGTAATCGTAGATCTCGGTGATCGTGCCGACGGTGGAGCGGGGGTTGTGCGAGGTTGACTTCTGCTCGATCGAGATTGCCGGCGACAGGCCCTCGATGTGGTCCACGTCCGGCTTCTCCATCACGCTCAGGAACTGCCGCGCATAGGCCGACAGCGATTCCACGTAGCGGCGCTGGCCCTCGGCGTAGATAGTGTCGAACGCAAGCGAGGACTTGCCGGATCCGGACAGGCCGGTGATCACGATCAGCTTGTCTCGCGGCAGGTCGAGATCGATGTTCTTCAGGTTGTGCGTCCGCGCGCCGCGTATGCGGATGAAATCCATGGCCATCGGGTGGGGGTCCGGTCAGCTGACTGGGAAGCGTAGCGATCCCATGATCTGGGGGCAATTGCCCGGAATGAAAGCCTTGTGCCACAGGCAGTTGTGGCGAATGAGCCAGTCAAGCACGGCCTGGCCTGCGTCAGTGGCTTGGCGGTCCCCTGCAGCCCTGTGGGGGCTTTGTTGACCCTAAGCTGCTGAAAGGCTTACAATTCCGCTTCTGTCTGCCCTCGATGGCGGCAGGGTCCATAAAATAACTACAGAAGGAAACACCCATGTACGCAGTTCTAGTCACCGGCGGTAAGCAATACCGCGTGATGACGGGCGAGACGATCCGCGTCGAGAAGCTCGAGACCGAGGCCGGCAAGGAGATCAAGTTCGACCAGATCCTCATGCTGGGCGACGGTGAGGGCGTCAAGCTCGGCGACGCGCTGAAGGGCGCCACCGTCACCGCGACCGTCAAGTCGCATGGTCGCGCCGACAAGGTGCGCATCATCAAGTTCCGCCGCCGCAAGCACCACAAGAAGCAGATGGGCCACCGGCAGCACTACACCGAAATCGAAATCACCGGCATTGCCGGTGGTGACAACAAGTAAGGAGAAGCAGTCATGGCACATAAAAAGGGCGTAGGCTCCTCGCGCAACGGCCGCGACTCCAACCCGAAGATGCTGGGCGTCAAGATCTACGGCGGCCAGGCCATCGACGCGGGCAACATCATCGTGCGCCAGCGCGGCACCGAGTTCCATCCGGGCCCGGGCGTCGGCCTCGGCCGCGACCACACGCTGTTCGCGCTGCTGGATGGCAAGGTCGAGTTCTCGGTCAAGGGCGCCAAGAAGCGCCGTACCGTGAGCGTGGTTGCGGCAGCGTAAGCCACCGCGACCGCATTCGAATGGCCCCGCCGCGTGCGGGGCTTTTCGTTTCTTGAAAGGGGAATCGGGAATGGGGCATGCAGCGTAGCCCAGGTCGTTTCCGGTCCTTCCGTCGGCCGCCCGGTTAAACTTCCGCCGCGGTCTTTCCCGCTTTACCCATTCCCCATTCCCGGTTCCCCATTCCCGTGAAACTAGTAGACGAAGCAGAAATCGACGTGATCGCCGGCAACGGCGGGGACGGTTGCATCGGTTTCAGGCGCGAAAAGTTCATTCCGCTCGGCGGTCCCGATGGCGGCGATGGCGGCACCGGCGGCAGCGTGTGGATCCAGGCTGACGAGAACATCAGCACCCTGGTGGATTTCCGCCATCAGCGCGTTTTCAAGGCCGAGCGGGGCGAAAACGGGATGGGCCAGCAGCGCTACGGCAAGGGCGGCGACGAGCTGGTGATCAGCGTGCCGGTGGGCACCGCCGTGACCAACGTGGGTACCGATGAAATCATCGGTGACCTGACCGTGCACGGCGAACGCCTGCTGGTGGCCAAGGGCGGTAAGGGTGGGCTGGGCAACATGCATTTCAAGAGCTCGGTCACGCGCTCGCCGCGTCGCGCCACCCCGGGCGACGAGGGCGAAGGGCGGACCCTGAGAATGGAGCTGAAGCTGCTGGCCGACGTGGGCCTGCTGGGCTTCCCCAACGCCGGCAAGAGCACCTTCGTGCGCGCCGTCTCGGCGGCGACGCCCAAGGTGGCGGACTACCCGTTCACCACCCTGTACCCGAACCTGGGCGTGGTCAGCGTGGAGGCCTACCGCAGCTTCGTGATCGCCGATATCCCCGGCCTCATCCAGGGCGCAGCCGACGGCGCCGGGCTGGGCGCGGTGTTCCTGCGCCACCTGCAGCGCACCCGCCTGCTGCTGCACCTGGTGGACATGGCACCCATGGAGGGCGGGGTGGAGATCTCGCCGGCCGAGCAGGTGCGCGCGATCGAGCACGAGCTGGAGCGGCATGACCCGGAGCTGCTGCAGAAACCGCGCTGGCTGGTGCTCAACAAGGCCGACCTGATGTTCGAGGACGAGGCTGCGGAACG
This sequence comes from Pseudoxanthomonas sp., assembly GCA_026785795.1. Classification (GTDB taxonomy): domain Bacteria; phylum Pseudomonadota; class Gammaproteobacteria; order Xanthomonadales; family Xanthomonadaceae; genus Pseudoxanthomonas_A. Next base: position 11,572 of record JAJAZJ010000098.1, on the reverse strand, counting down.
CGCCGCAGAGGTCATCGCCGAACTCGGCTGGACCCAGCCCTGGTACGTCACCTCGGCAGTGTCGCGCGAAGGCACCTGGCCCATCATGAAGGATGCGATGGCCTTCTTTGACCGCCTGCGCGAGGACCAGCAGGAGGCTCGCGATGCCGGTTGAGGCGGCGCTTGCTCCTGATGCCAACCGGCGTCTGGCCCCGTGCCGGGAACCCCGCCTGCAGGCGCAGCCTGGTACTCGCTGCCTGCGGGAGACGGAAATGAAAAACCCGGCCAAGGCCGGGTTTTTGCGCGCTGCGCGTGGCGTGCGATCAGGCGGCTTTCAGGGCCTTGATGCGCGCGGTCAGGCGGCTCTTGTGGCGGGCCGCCTTGTTCTTGTGGATCAGGCCGCGCGAGCTGTAGCGGTCCAGGATCGGCTGGGCCACCGCAAACGCGGCCTGCGCGCCTTCGGCGTCGTTGGCTTCGAGGGCCTTCAGTACTTTCTTGATGGAGGTGCGCAGCATCGAACGCTGGCCGGTGTTGCGCTCGTTGCGCACGACGGCCTGCTTGGCGCGCTTCTTGGCGGACTTGATATTTGCCACGTTGGGTTTCCTAGAATTCGGGACGTGAAACGAAATTTGCGCGGAATGCGGAAAATCGAGCCCGAAAGTATGGGGGTTTCAAGGACTTGCGTCAACTGGCGGGGGGCAGCGGCATGAGCGGGGACCGGCTGCTGCGCTCCACCGCCGTTTTCAGCTCGATGACCTTCATTTCCAGAGTCTCCGGGCTGGTCCGGGACCAGGTCTATGCGGCGGTGTTCGGCGCCGGCCCGGCCATGGATGCCTTCATCGTCGCCTTCCGCATCCCCAACTTCATGCGCCGGCTGTCCGCGGAAGGCTCGTTTTCGATGGCCTTCGTGCCGGTACTGGCCGAATACAAGGCCAGGGGCGACGCGGCGGGGGTCAAGGCGCTGATCGACCGGGTGGCCGGCACCCTCAGCGCCTTCCTGCTGATGCTGACCGCGGTCGCGGTGCTGGGCGCGCCCTGGGTGCTGCGGGTCTTCGCCCCCGGCTTCAGCCCGGGCAGCGAGCAGTCGCAGCTGGCCACGGAGATGCTGCGCATCACCTTCCCCTACATCCTGTTCATTTCCCTGGCCTCGATGGCCGGCGGAATTCTGAACAGCCACCAGCGTTTCGCCATCCCGGCGCTGTCGCCGGTGCTGATGAACCTGTCGATGATCGGGGCCGCGCTGGGGCTGGTGCCGCTGATGCAGGGGTGGGGCTACGAGCCGGTGGTCGCGCTGGCCTGGGGCGTGTTTGCGGCGGGCATCCTGCAGTTGGCCTTCCACCTGCCGTCGCTGGCCAGGCTGGGGCTGCTGCCGCGGCCCCGCTGGGGCGCCGCCGACCCCGGCGTGCGCAAGATCATGAAGCTGATGGTGCCCACCCTGTTCGGCGCCTCGGTGGTCCAGTTCAACCTGCTTATCAACACCATGATGGCCTCGTTCCTGATTGGCGGCAGCGTCACCTGGCTGTACTACAGCGACCGCCTGCTGGAGTTCCCGCTGGGGATGTTTGGCGTGGCCATCGGCACGGTGATCCTGCCGCACCTGTCCAGCCGGCATGCGGCCATCGACCCGGCGGGCTATTCCAGGGGCCTGGATTGGGGCTTCAGGCTGTGCCTGATGATTGGCATCCCGTCCTGCATCGGACTGATCCTTTGCGCGGGCCCCCTGGTCGCTACGCTGTTCCAATACGGAAAATTCAACGAGTTGCATGCGCGCATGACCAGCCTGAGCCTGATGGCCCAGTCAATCGCCGTGCCGGCGTTTCTGCTGGTAAAAGTGCTGGCGCCCGCGTTTTTTTCGCGCCAGGACACGCGCACGCCGGTGAAGGCGGCGGTGGTATCGGTGATCGCCAACCTGGTGTTCACCCTGCTGCTCTTCGCCGGCCTGCTGTCGTTCACCGACGCGGGCCAGGCAGCGCTGCAGCAGTCCGGCGGACGCTGGTTTGCAGCGCTGGAATACCTGCCGGGAGCGCACGCCCTGCTGGCGCTGGCCATCGCCCTGGCCGGCTGGGTCAACGCCGCGCAGCTGTGGTGGTACCTCAGGCGTGATGCGGTCTACCGGGCGCAGCCGGGATGGGGCCGTTTCATGCGCCAGCTGGCCGTGGCCAGCGTGGGCATGATCGTGGTCCTGGTCGCGCTGCTGTGGCTGTGGGACGACTGGAGCCCGTGGTCGTGGTGGCAGCGCGCGCTGCGCCTGGTGGCGCTGGTCGGCGCCGGTGGAGCGGCTTACGCGGGACTGCTGCTGGTGCAGGGGATCCGTCCACGCGACCTGCGCGGGCAATGAGTTGCGGTCGCCCGGCTATACTTCGTCTGTACCTTTGCACAACCCGGCCGTTTGCGGCCGCAATCCTGAATACCCTTGATGAGCTGGCTTTTTCGTGACGTCGATGGCGGGGCTTTGTTCCCGCAGGGTAGCGTGGTCTGCATCGGCGCCTTCGACGGTCTGCACCTGGGCCACCGGGCGCTGGTGCGCCGCGCAGCGGGTCGTGCGCGTGAACTGGGCGTGCCGGCGGTGGTGCTGAGCTTCGAGCCGCTTCCGCGCGAGTATTTTTCCCCCGAGCTGCCGCCACCCAGGCTGACCCTGTTCCGCGGCAAGTACATCGGGCTGCGGGCATTGGGTGCCGACAGCGTGGGCTTGCTGCGTTTCGACGCGAGGTTGGCGGCGATGAGCGCCGAGGACTTCGTGCAGCGTCTGCTGGTCGCGCGTCTGTGTGCAAGGGAAGTGTGGATAGGCCCGGACTTCCGCTTTGGCAACCGGCGCGGCGGCGACCTTGCGCTGCTGCAGGCACTCGGCAGCCAGGCCGGGTTCAGCGCCGCGGCGATTGAGCCGGTCCACGTGCAGGGCGAACGCGTGTCCAGCACCCGGATCCGCGAGGCGCTGCGCGGCGGCAACTTCACCGACGCCGCGCGCCTGCTGGGCAGGCCGTACGCCATCGATGGCCGGGTAGTGCGCGGCAAGCAGCTCGGCCGCACCCTGGGCTATCCCACCGCCAACCTGCGCTTTACCCGGACGCCTGCACTGTCCGGCATCTACGCAACCTGGGTGCACGGCGTCGGTAACCAGCCGCATGCGTCGGTCTCCAGCTTTGGCACGCGACCCACGGTGGACGGTGTAGAGCCGCTGCTGGAGGCGCATCTTTTCGATTTCGACGGGGACCTTTACGGCCAGCACATCGAAGTGGAGTTCGTGGCCAAGCTGCGCGATGAGGTCAAGTTCCCGGACCTGGCCTCCCTGGTCCAGCAGATGCACGGCGACGCCGCCGATGCGCGTCGAATTCTTTCCGAACAGCCGATAAGAGCCCGCGCGTGACCCAGGATTACAAGGCAACGCTGCACCTGCCCGCCACGCAGTTCCCGATGCGCGGCGACCTGCCCAAGCGCGAGCCGCAGACGCTGGCACGCTGGCAGGCGGGCGGCCTCTACGCGCAGCTGCGCGCCCACGCCAAGGGCCGGCCGCTGTTCGTGCTGCACGATGGCCCGCCCTACGCCAATGGCGCCATCCACATCGGCCATGCGGTCAACAAGATCCTCAAGGACGCGATCGTCAAGTCCAAATACCTGTCCGGCCTGGATGCGCCTTACGTGCCGGGCTGGGACTGCCACGGCCTGCCGATCGAGATCGCGGTGGAGAAGAAATACGGCAAGGTGGGCGACAAGCTGGACGCCGTGCAGTTCCGCGCCAAGTGCCGCGAATACGCCCTGGAGCAGATCGACAGCCAGCGCGATGACTTCCAGCGCCTGGGCGTGATCGGCGACTGGCAGCATCCCTACCGCACGCTGGACTTCCGCTACGAAGCCGACATGCTGCGCGCGCTGGCGAAGATCATCGAACGCGGCCACCTGGCGCGCGGGGTCAAGCCGGTGCACTGGTGCTTCGATTGCGGTTCGGCACTGGCCGAGGCCGAAATTGAATACCAGGACAAGCTGTCACACGCAGTTGACGTCGGCTACCGATCGCGCGACCAGCAAGCGCTAGCCGCCGCCTTCGGCCTGGACCCGGCGCAAGGCGTGGGAATAGAGCTGCCGATCTGGACCACCACGCCGTGGACGCTGCCGGCCTCGCTGGCGATTTCGCTCGGGCCGGATCTCGACTACGTGCTGGTGGAGGGCCCTGCGCGCGCGGGCCAGCGCCGCTGGCTGGTGGTGGCCGAGGCGCTGGCCGAAGCCGCGCTGCTGCGCTACGGCATCGACCGCCTGGTGGTGCATGGGCGCAGCAAGGGCAGTGCGCTGGAGGGGCTGCTGTTCGCGCATCCGTTCTACGCCGACCGCGATATCCCGGTGCTGCTGGGTGACCACGTGTCCGCCGAAGACGGCACCGGCGCCGTGCACACCGCGCCGGGTCACGGCCAGGAAGACTTCGCGGTGGGACTGAAGTACGGCCTGATCGACCGCTATACCGCTGCGCAGGTGAACCCGGTCGACGGCCGCGGTGTCTACCTGCCCAGCACGCCGCCCGCTGATGATGGGGTGCTGGCCGGCCTGCACATCTGGAAAGCCAACGAGGTGCTGGTGGACGTGCTGCAGGCCAGCGGTGCACTGCTCAGCCACGCCAGGTTCGAACACAGCTATCCGCACTGCTGGCGGCACAAGACGCCGGTGGTGTTCCGCGCCACCCCGCAGTGGTTCATCTCGATGGACAAGGCCCACCTGCAGCGTGACGCGGTGGACGCGATCAAGCAGGTCGCCTGGGTGCCGGAATGGGGCCAGGCGCGCATCACCGGCATGGTGGAAGGTCGCCCGGACTGGTGCATCAGCCGCCAGCGCACCTGGGGCGTGCCGATTGCGCTGTTCACCGATATCGAAACCGGCGAGCCGCACCCGGACACCCCTGCGCTGATGCGCAAGGCGGCCGGGCTGGTCGAAAACGGCGGGGTGGATGCATGGTTTGCGCTGGACAAGGCCGAGCTGCTGGGCGCCGAAGCTGCCCGCTACGACAAGGTCACCGACATCCTGGACGTGTGGTTCGATTCCGGGGTCAGCCATGAGTGCGTGCTGGCCCAGCGCACCGCTGAAGGCCTGCGCAAACCGGCCGACCTGTATCTGGAGGGTTCGGACCAGCATCGCGGCTGGTTCCAGAGTTCATTGCTGACTGGCGTGGCCATGGACGGCGTCGCGCCGTACCGGCAGGTGCTGACACATGGCTTCGCCGTTGACCAGAATGGCCGCAAGATGTCCAAGTCGCTGGGGAACGTGGTTGCCCCGCAGAAGGTGATGGATGCCATGGGCGCCGACGTGCTGCGCCTGTGGGTGGCGTCCACCGATTACCGCAACGAGATGTCGGTCAGCGACGAGATTCTCAAGCGCAGCGGTGATGCCTACCGCCGCATCCGCAACACCGCCCGCTTCCTGCTGAGCAACCTGGACGGCTTCGAGCCCGCGCGCGACCTGCGCCCGCTGGACGATATGGTGGCGCTGGATCGCTGGATCGTGCACCGCGCGCACGCGCTGCAGGTCCGCATCGTGGACGCCTATGCGCGCTACGACCTGGCCGATATCGTGCAGGCCTTGTCCAATTTCTGCAGCGTGGATCTGGGTTCCGTGTACCTGGACGTGACCAAGGACCGCCTGTACACCATGCACGAGAACTCGCGCGGCCGGCGCTCGGCGCAGAGCGCGATGTTCCGCATCCTGGAGGCGTTTACGCGCTGGATTGCGCCAATCCTCAGCTTCACCGCCGACGAGATCTGGGGCTTCATGCCCGGCGAACGGGTCGACAACGTGCTGTTCGCCACCTGGTACGAAGGCCTGGCGCCGCTGCCCGCCGATGCGGCGCTGTCGGCCGATGATTTCGACCGGCTGCTGGCCCTGCGCGATCAGCTTTCCAAAGTGCTGGAACCGATGCGCGGCAACGGCGTGATCGGTGCCGCGCTTGAGGCTGAAGTCAGCATCTCGGCCAGCCCTGAACTTGCGGCGAAGTGGCTGCCGCTGGCGGACGAGCTGCGTTTCCTGTTCATCAGCGGCGACGTGACGGTGACCGCGGTAGATGCAGAGGAGGTGGTCGTGCTGGCCCAACCCACCACCAAGGAAAAGTGCGTGCGCTGCTGGCAGCACCGCGCGGACGTCGGTGTCGATGCGACGCACCCCGAGCTGTGCGGCCGCTGCGTTTCCAATATCGAAGGACCTGGCGAGAAGAGGATGTGGTTCTGATGGACAAACCGTTACGCAATGCGCTGCCCTGGCTGTGGCTGTCGGCCGTGGTCGTCGCCCTGGACCAGCTGACCAAGGCCTGGGTGCTGGCCCGGCTGCCCGAGTACACGGCGATCCCGGTCATTGACGGATTCTGGTACTGGTATCGCACCTACAACACGGGTGCGGCCTTCAGTTTCCTCAGTGAAGCGGGTGGCTGGCAGGTATGGTTCTTAAGCGTGCTGGCGCTGGCGATCAGTTCCCTGCTGGTGTACTGGCTGTCGCGCACCGCGCGCGGGGACTGGCGGCAGGCACTTCCCTACGCGCTGGTGATCGGCGGCGCCCTGGGCAACGTGATCGACCGGCTGATCCATGGGCACGTCATCGACTTCATCCTGTGGTACTACTGGCCGGGCAAGCCGTGGCCAGCGTTCAACCTGGCTGACTCGGCCATCGTTGCCGGTGCCATCGGCATCGCCCTGTTCGGCCTGTGGGACGGCAAACGCGGTCAAAAAGCGGGATAATCAGCGCATGGACGTACTGCTTGCCAATCCCCGCGGCTTCTGCGCCGGCGTAGACCGCGCCATCGAAATCGTGAAGCGCGCCATCGACAGCCTGGGCGCGCCCATCTATGTGCGCCATGAGGTGGTGCACAACCGGTTCGTGGTGGATGACCTGCGCAGCCGCGGCGCGGTGTTCGTGGAGGAGCTGCACGAGGTGCCGGACAACGCCACCGTGATCTTCAGCGCGCACGGGGTGTCGCAGGCGGTGCGTGCCGAAGCCGCCGCACGCGGACTCAAGGTGTTCGATGCCACCTGTCCACTGGTCACCAAGGTCCATTTCGAGGTTGCCCGCCACTGCCGTGCTGGCCGTGACGTGGTCCTGATCGGCCACGCCGGCCACCCGGAAGTCGAAGGCACCATGGGCCAGTGGAACGCGGAGGGCGGGGCGGGGCGCATCTACCTAGTCGAGGACATCGACGGCGTTGCCACGCTGCAGGTGGGCCAGCCGCAGAATCTCGCCTACACCACCCAGACCACGCTGTCGGTCGACGACACCCGCAGCATCATCGAGGCGCTGCAGGCGCGCTTTCCCACGCTGCAGGGACCGCGCCACGACGACATCTGCTATGCCACCCAGAACCGCCAGGACGCCGTGCGCGAACTTGCGCAGCGCTGCGACCTGGTGCTGGTGGTGGGGTCGCCCAACAGCTCCAACTCCAACCGGCTGCGTGAACTGGCCGAACGCGACGGGGTGCCGGCTTACCTTATCGACGGTGCGGACGAAATCGATCCGCTGTGGCTGGCCGGCAAGTCGCGCATCGGCGTGACTGCAGGTGCTTCGGCGCCAGACGTGCTGGTCCAGGGCGTAATTGAGCGCCTGCGCGGACTGGGAGCCAGCGGCGTCACCGAGCTGGACGGTGAGCCGGAAAACATGGTGTTCGCGCTGCCGAAGGAACTGCGCCTGCACCTGGTCAGTTGACCCAACGGGCCAGGGCTGAGCCTGCGATCCCGCCGATTCGATGCCGCTGGCAACCAGTCAGTGCCCTGTAGCCATATCTTGAACCACCCGTTCAAGGCACGGATGGGTTCACGTTGCATGAACGTGCTACCCCGGATTCTGAAAGGGGCGCTACTGCCGGTCGAGTGCTAACAATGACAGCTAGGTCGGACTTCGAATGGCCTTTTCTTGCGGGCGGCGGAGAAATGGGGGCGCGCATGCGCTCACTCGACTGGTCCACGACGGCCGTCGGAGACCCCTCCCAATGGCCTGACTCGCTTCGGTTCGCGGTCCAGCTTCTGTTGAACACCGGCCACCCTATGTATATCTTCTGGGGTAGCAGCCTTACCTGCTTCTACAACGATCCGTTTTCCAGATCTCTCGGGCCCGAGCGGCATCCTGCTTCCCTCGGTCAGCCAGCGGCCAGCGTCTGGGGCGAGATATGGCATGTCATTGGGACGCAGGTAGATCACGTCATGGCTGGCAAGGGCTCGACCTGGCAGGAGAACGCGTTGGTGCCCATCACCCGCTTCGGACAGCGGGAAGACCTCTATTGGACTTACGGTTACTCACCCATTGCCGATGAAGCCGCAGCAAATGGCGTAGGCGGCATCTTGATCATCTGCACGGAAACCACCCCACAGGTCGTTGCCGAACAACGACTGGCGGCCCAGGTGCAGCGCCAACGTGAACAGTTCGAGCAGGCACCCGGTTTCATCTGCGTGCTGATGGGCCCCGACCATGTTTTCGACTTCGTGAATCAGGCCTATAGGCGATTGATGGGCGAACGGGTCTATCTAGGAAGATCCGTGAGCCAAGTGGTGCCGGAAGTCTCGGAACAGGGATTCTACCAGTGGCTTGATGAAGTATTCGAAAGCGGGCAAAGGCATGTCGCCCGTCAAACTCCTATACGCCTGAACCGCGATGGGATTGAAGTCGAACGTTTCCTGGACTTCATATATGAGCCGATACTCGACGACGCGGGAAAGGTGACCGGCATTTTCGTGGAAGGCTTCGATGTTACCGGCGAATACGTGGCCCAACAGGAGCAGCAACGGCAAGCCAGGCACCTGCAGCTGCTGGTGGACGAGCTGAACCATCGGGTCAAGAATACGCTCTCGATCGTGCAGGGTTTGGCCCACCAGACGTTCAAGGGCGAAGTGATCACCAACCAGGCCAGGAGCGCCTTCGACGGCCGCCTCATGGCGCTGGCTGCCGCGCATGACGTGCTAACCAAACAAAACTGGGAAGCAGCCGACCTGCACGAAATAGCAAGCCAGGCGCTCGCCATCCATGGCCTGGGTCCAACACGTCATTTTGTGGGAGGACCAAGCGTGGACCTGGTGCCCGAAATCGCGGTCACCCTGGCCATGGTGTTGCACGAATTGTCGACTAATGCATTCAAATACGGATCTCTTTCGAACGATCGGGGAACCGTCCACATCGGCTGGAGCGTGGAGGACGCCTCGCCCCGCCGGCTTCTGCTGGAGTGGGATGAGCGCGACGGTCCGGCTGTTCTGCCTCCCGCGCGATTCGGATTTGGATCGGCAATGATCAGGAGGATCGTGGAAGCCGAGCCGCGAAGCCGCATGGGGCTTGAATTTGCGACATCCGGCGTGACCTGCCGGATACAGATGGAGCTTCCGGAAGCGCTGAACAAAACGGCGGTTAACTCGTGAATCTGAAAGATGTATCGGTACTGATCGTTGAAGACGAAGTGGTCCTGGCGATGATGCTTGAGGATTACTTCATCGATGCCGGTGCCCGCGTGGTGGGGCCAGCCATGACCGTAACGCAGGCACTGGCGCTGGTGGAAACCCACCAGATCGACGTTGCTATCCTGGACTTGAACTTGCGAGGGGAAAGAAGCGAACCGGTTGGGGCGGCATTGAAACAGAAAGACATTCCCTACATCTACGCGACAGGCTATGGCACACCCGATGACGTGAAACAACTGGACGCCGTCACGTTGCGTAAGCCATACCATTTGGCGGAATTGGAGTCCGCCGTGGTCGGCGCGCTGGGGCGGGGTGCCGAGTAGTCCAGTTCTGCACCGGATGCGCCCAGTGCTGCGAAGGGGTGATGTGGAATGGGCGTCGGTCTCGACCATGCGGCTGGTTGGTCAGCTGAAGGGGTACGTGGGCAGGCTCCTGAAAGGGGCCGCAAGTGGCTGAGGATCCGTGTGATCAATGCCATGGATGCCCTGACTGGACAGGAATCGTCCGCATCCGGGTCTGCTTCCGGGCCATCGCCTGCCGACGGCGCTGTGTTTCCAGCGCCCCGCAGCGCCCCGCGAATTGACCCAACCCCCGGCCAGGCCTAGAATTCGTGGCCTTGCCGGAATAGCTCAGTTGGTAGAGCGCGTCATTCGTAATGATGAGGTCGTAGGTTCGATTCCTATTTCCGGCACCATCCCTTCCGCCGTCAGCGCCCAGGTCTTTCCTGCCATGCCAAGCGCTGATCCTGCGGGCACCCTCCGGTATGTCCTGGCCCGGGCCAATCCTTTTTCCGATCTTGTCTGGGTACGGCATCGTGCCAGCGGGCTGCACTACCGCGTTAACGTGCGCGACGTGGTCGGTCGCCACATCCTGCGCTACCAGGGATATGAGCATGGCCTCACTGCCTGGTTGCTTGGGCGGTTGGCCGCCGCTGGTCCTTCGGCGCTGTTCGTCGACGTGGGCGCCAACCTGGGCTGGTATTCGCTGCAGGCAGCACATCTGGACAACGTAGGCAAGGTCTTGGCGATAGAGCCGGAGCCGGCCAACCACGCGCTGCTGCGCGGCAACGTCGAGCGCAACGGCCTGGCAGGCAAGGTCGACACGATGGCAGTCGCTGCCGGCGCGGCGCCGGGTTCGGCGGTGCTGCATGCCTACAAGTCCTCCAATCTTGGCAAGCATTCCATCGCCGTCGATCACGGGGGCGATAGCCACGTGGTGCGCGTGGAATCACTGGATGGGCTGCTTGAGCATGCGGGCCTGGGCAACACTCCCATTGCCGCCATCAAGATCGATGTCGAGGGCTACGAACCCTCGGTACTGGCCGGCGCCAGCGGCGCACTGCAACGATGCCAGGCCCTGCTGGTGGAATTGTCGCCGGCGCTGTCGCGCAGGGGCGGGCTGGACCTGCCCGGCATGATCCAGGTCGTCAGGCTTGCCGGCCTGCGTCCACGGATATGGGACCGCGAAGGCCCGGTGCCGGATTTCGCGGCCCTTGCGGCAGTCACGCGCCAGGTCACGGTGGGTTTCGGCCGCGACTAGGTCATTTCGCGGGCACGGTGCCGGTTTCGGAGTTGCGCATACGCGGCGGAGACCGCTGGATTGCCGTGGGTGGGGTGCGCGCCGCCGGTTCTTCACTCGATGGCCCGGGGCCAGTCAGCCGTTCGGCGTGGCGGTCCGCGTCCGGGGCTGGGGCAGTCGGGCCAAGGCAGGGGTGCAGCCGCCTGTTGGCGTGACGCAAGACCCAGCTGGTTCCCCGAGACCGTGGAGTCGGGAAATTCTGTGCAACGCAGGACCCGCATGAACGGATCGATCCCGCGTGAAGACGCCTTCACGTCAGTCGGTGGTAGTTTGCGCTGGCGCCACCGGTGGTCCGAGCTCAACCGGCAAGGATCATAGGTGCTGTCAAGAATAGAGATGCGAAATGAAGCACTGAGCTCGCCAAGCGATCTTCACGATAGCAAGGTCCTCTGAGAATGAACGATAATCCGGAGGAGCGCGGTTGGTGACATCTGCTACGCAACGAGGTAAAGCCTGGTTTTCTTGGACTGCAAAGCATTAGGGTGAGCATGGCGCGTCACGGCTTAAGCCAGGCATGCCCAAGCTCGGACAATGGACGTTGTGGATGGTTGTGCCATGCATGTAGATGAAGCTGTCCCGCTCGAACAGATGAGCGATGACCCGCGCCAGTTCAAGTT
>JAJAZJ010000097.1 GCA_026785795.1 Pseudoxanthomonas sp. | reverse complement strand
GGCCAGCGCTGGGCGCACCTGGATATCGCCGGCGTGGCCAACGACGAAGGCAAGCGTGGCATGGCCACCGGGCGTCCGGTGGGCCTGCTGACCCAATGGCTGCTGGATCGGGCAGCGGCTGAGAAGTGAGAATAGGGAATGGGGAATAGGGAATGGTGAAAAGCGTTCGTTCGGATCCATCGCCTGCATACGGCCAGATCGCCGTGTTCCCCTTTTTTTTCGATTCCCGATTCCCGATTCCCCATTCCCAGCTCTAATGCCTCGCGCCGACTTCTACCTGATCGCCAAACCCCGCTTCCTGGAAGAACCGATGAAGCTGGTGTGCGAACTTGCGCGCAAGTCCTACGACGCCAACCTGTGGACGCTGATCCTGGCGCGCGACCGTGCGCAGGCGGAAGATCTGGACGAACTTTTGTGGGCCTTCGACGATGAAGCCTACGTCCCGCACCAGATCGCGGGCGACCAGGAAGACGAGCTGACGCCGGTACTGATCGCACCGCCGGACGTAAACGCCCCCTCACGCGCACTGGTCATCAACCTGCGCGACGGCGCTTACCGGGGCACCTGCGACCGCATCGTTGAAGTAGTCCCGGCCGACGCCGATGCGCGGGAACCGCTGCGCGAGCGCTGGAAGCAGTACAAGGCGCTTGGGTATGAGGTCAACAAGTACGACATGTAACAACGCAACCCTTCTCCCACATGGCGGGAGAAGGGTTGGAAATTCCATCCGGCATGATCCTGTCTGCCGACCGCAAGAATTGCGAACACCATGACCGAACTCGTCTCCAGCTACGACCCCAGATCCTTTGAAGCCCGCCTGTACGCGCAGTGGGAAGCGGCCGGCTATTTCAAGCCGAGCGGCCAGGGCAGGCCCTACACCATCCTGCTGCCGCCACCCAACGTCACCGGCACGCTGCACATGGGGCACGCCTTCCAGCACACGCTGCAGGACGCACTGGTGCGCTATCACCGCATGCTCGGCTACGACACGCTGTGGCAGCTCGGCACCGATCACGCCGGCATCGCCACCGAGATGGTGGTGTCGCGCAACCTGGCGCTGAAAGGCAGCGGTGAGACACGCGATTCGCTGGGTCGTGACGGCTTCATCCAGAAAGTCTGGGAATGGAAGGCGCAGTCTGGCGACACCATCGAACGGCAGATGCGTCGGCTGGGTACTTCGGGCGACTGGACGCGCAGCAGTTTTACGATGGACCCAATGGCGTCCAGGGCCGTGGTCGAAGCCTTCGTGCGCCTGCACCAACAAGGCCTGATCTATCGCGGCCAGCGCCTGGTCAACTGGGATCCGGTGCTGAAGACCGCGATCTCGGACCTGGAGGTGGAGAACGTGGAGCAGGATGGCTTCCTTTGGTCCATCGCCTACAGGCTTGAGGATGGCCTCACCTATGAGCATGTCGAGCGCGACGCCGATGGCAACGAGACGCTGCGCGAGACCCGCGACTACCTGGTGGTCGCCACCACGCGCCCGGAAACGATGCTGGGTGATGCCGCGCTGGCCGTGCATCCGGAAGACGAGCGCTATGCGCACCTCGTAGGCAAGACGGTGAAGCTGCCGCTGGCCGGGCGTGGGATCCCGGTCATCGCCGACACCTATGTTGAACGTGACTTCGGCACCGGCGTGGTCAAGATCACGCCTGCGCATGATTTCAATGACTACCAGGTGGGCCAGCGCCACAGCTTGCCGCTGATCAACATCCTTACGCCAAGCGCGGCCATCAACGACGTCGCACCGGAAAAATTCCGCGGCCTGGACCGCTATGATGCGCGCAGGCAAATCCTCGCGGACCTGGAGAGCGAAGGTCTGCTGGTCGAAACCAAACCGCACAAGCTGCAGGTACCGAAAGGCGACCGCACCGGCCAGGTGATCGAGCCCTACCTGACCGACCAGTGGTTCGTGAAGATGGACAGCCTGGGCGAGCGCGGTCTCAAGCTGGCCAATGACGGCGACGTGCGCTTTGTGCCGGGCAACTGGATCAACACGTATCGCCACTGGATGGAAAACCTGCAGGACTGGTGCATCAGCCGCCAGCTGTGGTGGGGCCATCGCATCCCGGCATGGTTCGATGAAGCAGGCAACGTGTACGTCGCGCGGACTGAGGAAGAAGCGCTTGCGCAGGCTGGTGCGAAGAATGGTGGGCTCATGCCCACCCTGCGCCAGGACAACGACGTGCTGGAAACCTGGTTCAGTTCCGGTCTGTGGCCGTTCAGCACGATGGGCTGGCCGGACGAGGCGACCATGCGCGAGCGCGGCTTCGACCGCTACCTGCCCAGCAGCGTGCTGGTCACCGGCTTCGACATCATCTTCTTCTGGGTCGCGCGCATGATCATGCTCACCGACCACTTTACCGGGCAGCCGCCGTTCAAGGACGTGTACATCACCGGCCTGATCCGCGACAAGGACGGGCAGAAAATGTCCAAGTCCAAGGGCAACGTGCTGGACCCGCTGGACATCATCGACGGCATCAGCCTGGAAGCGCTGGTCGCCAAGCGCACCACCGGGCTGCTCAAGCCCACCGATGCACCCAGGATCGAAAAGGCCACGCGCAGGGAGTTCCCCGACGGAATCCCTGCGCACGGCGCGGACGCGCTGCGTTTCACCATCGCCGCGCTGGCCAACCACGGCCGCGACATCAAGTTCGATATGGGCCGCGCCGAAGGCTACAAGAACTTCTGCAACAAGCTGTGGAACGCCACCCGCTTCGTGCTGATGAACACCACGGATACAACCCTTCCCCCGCCTGAGGGGGAAGGTGCCCGCAGGGCGGATGAGGGCGCTCCTGGCGCTCCTGGCGTTCCTGGCGCTCCTGGCGCTCTTGGCGCACCAGTCACAGACGCCGAAAAGTGGATTCTCTCCCGC
>JAJAZJ010000096.1 GCA_026785795.1 Pseudoxanthomonas sp. | reverse complement strand
CGGTCCTGGTAGGCGCCGATGGAACCGCCCGCCAGGCCGCCAACGCCTGCGCCCACCAACGCGCGCTGGCGTCGCTCGGTGGCGTCGCCGCCGCTGAGCCGGCCGGCGACCGCGCCCATTACGGCCCCAATCAGGGCTCCGCTGCGGGTGCGGTTTGGATCGTTGGGGTCGGTGGTCTGACCGGTATACGTGGCACAACCGCCCAGCATCACAGTGCTGAGCACGGCGACCGCAGTAACTTTCATGGCTTGGATCTTCATAACTAACACCTCGTCGATTAGGGACGTCGTCCCGGTAGTGAATTCAGCTACACAACGATACGCAGCGTCTGTAACGCTGAGTGAAACCTTCTCAACCTGAGCCAAGCGACTCAGTCAAGGGCGGGCACCAGGCCCGTGGCCCGGTCAGAATCCAGGCAATGTTCCCAGTTTCCCATTAGGGACAGGTACAGCAACTTTTCGAATTCGGGACCAAAGCGCTGGATCACTGCGTCCGGGTCCGGAACCAGCTTGGCATCGGCGATCAGCCCGAAATGCACGCGGTTGTTGTAGCTCATGATGGAAATGCCGATGCCGATGGAGCCCGTCTGCGGTACCCAGAACATCATCTCGCGCATCAGACTGCCGCCGAGATACAGCGGCTGCTGCGGCCCGGGCACGTTGGTGGCGACCGCCGTGGCCTTGCGGCTGAACAACTCAAGCGCTACCCCCTGCACCGCGGCCGGGGCCATTCCAAGCGCGGCTAAAAGTCCGTATGCAACGATGGCTTGACGAGAATTCTTAAGGTCGTTCATGCACTTAGCCACCCGCTCCACGCGGCGGATCGGGTTGTCTTCCCCGACCGGCAGCTCCAAGAACACTAGGCCGAAGTGGTTGCCCAGTTTTTTGGCATGCTCCAGCGGGCGCAGGTTGACCGGCACCGTGGCCCGCAGGGTCACACCGTCCAGGCGCTCGCCACGCTCCAGCATGTAGCCGCGCAGCGCGCCGGCCGCAGCGGCCATGAGCACATCGTTGACCGTACAGTCGCAGGCCCGGCCAACCGCCTTCACTTCATCCAGGTCCAGCGGCTCGGCCCAGGCCACGCGCTTGCTGACCCCCAGCTTACCGCGAAGCATACTGGGCGGGTCATCGGACAGTGCCACTGCGGCCACCAGCTCGCGACCAATTTCCCCACCTTCCTTGGCCAGCATGGTGGCCAGGGTGGGGTCGCGGTACATCTGCATGCCCTTGCCCAGCATCTGGCCGCCCAGCTTCATGTAGCGGTCCACCGCGCCGACCCGGCGTGCCACGCGTGTGCCGTCCTGCTTCAGCCAGGCGGCACGCAGGCTGCTGTCCTTGCCTGGCTTGCGCTCGGTGTCGGTCAGTGAAAGCAGCACCTGCACCAGGGCTATGCCGTCGGCATAGCTGTGGTGGATACGGGTGACCAGTGCCGAACCACCGCCATATTTTTCAATCAGGTGGAATTGCCAAAGCGGCTTGGATTTATCCAACGGCGAGGACGCCAGCTGGCTGACAAAGCGTTCGAAGGCCTTCTTCTCCGACTTCGGATCGCTGCGGCCCGGCAGGGCGGTGATGCGCACATGCCAGTCCAGGTCGAAGTTTTCGTCCTCCACCCACGAGGCTCCTGTTGGTGTATCCACTGCCTTCTGCAGGAACCGCGGGTAGGAAAGGAATCGCTTCCTGACCACCTGCTTGAGCTTCTGCAGGGTCATGGGCTCATCCAGCATCAGCACCCCAGTGATCATCATTGGGTTGGTGGGGCGCTCCATCCGCAGCCATGCGGTATCGACCCGCGACATGGGTTCCCTGCGCGGCTTGCGCGGCGCCTTGGTCGTTGCCATCGTGTTCTCCTCTCCCCGGGCGAGTGAAACACGCGGCCGCGAAGGGGTCAACGCGACGGCTCCGGGGCGCACTGTTTGTACGCGGCCAGCGCCGCATCACGCCCGGCGGCGAGGTCCACCATGGGTTGGCCGGGATAGGCCGGCGCCAGCCGCTGCGCAAGGTCGGGTTCCAGCCAGGGGGCGAAACGCGCCTGCACCGGCAGGCCTGTCAGTTCTGGCACCCACCGGGTGATGTATACCGCATCCGGATCAAACTTCCGCGCCTGGGTGACCGGATTGAACACGCGGAAATAGGGCGCGGCATCCGCGCCGGTGCCTGCCACCCACTGCCAGCCCAGGGTGTTGCTGGCCAGGTCTGCATCAACCAGCGTATCCCAGAACCAGCGCGCGCCGTGCAGCCAGTGCTGGCGCATGTGCTTGGTCAGCCAGCTGCCCACGATCATGCGCACCCGGTTGTGCATATAGCCGGTGTGCCACAGCTGGCGCATGCCGGCGTCCACGATGGGCACCCCGGTGCGACCCTGCTGCCAGGCCTGCAGCTGCTGCCGGTCTTCTTTCGCCCAGTCGAAATGCTCGAAGCGCGGATTGAGATTGCGGGTAGTGGTATTGGGAAAGTGATGCAGCAGGTGGTAGGCGAACTCACGCCAGCCCAGCTCGCGCACGTAGCTGTCCATGTCGGCGCTGTTGGCGGCGGTGCGCGATGGCTCCAGCTCCGCGCATATGCGCCACGGCGCGATCTCGCCGAAATGCAGATGCGGCGAAACCAGCGAGGTCCCTACCCGGTCCGGGCGGTCGCGGTCGCTTCGATAGCCCTGCCGCGCACCGTCGATGAAGACTTCCAGCGCCTGGTGCGCGCCCGCTTCGCCGGGCTGCCAGTGCTCCCAGAAGCCCTTGCCCCACTCCAGTGCCGGCGACAGCTCCAGCGCATCCAGCGCTACGCTGGGTAGCGCAGGGGACACTTCCGGCAGGCGGTCAGGTGCGTCCACCAGCGCCGGCATGCGCCACTGCCCCAGTGCAGTGCGCCAGAACGGGGTGAATACCTTGTAGGGGCCGCCCTGCTGGGTAGCAAGAGACCACGGCTCGAACAGCAGGGCTGCATTGAAGCTTTCCACCTGCACGTCGCCACTGCGCAGCGCCTGTTTTATGGCCGCATCGCGCGGCTGGGTCGCGGGTTCGTACTTGCGGTTCCAGAACACCGCCGCTGCGGAAGTCTGTTCCACCAATGCCTGCAAGGCCTGCTGGCTAGGCCCGCGGCGCAGCAGAAGCCGAGAGCCGCGTTGGCGCAGATCGGCATCCAGCCTGCACAGGGAGTGGTGCCGCCAGCTGTCAGAGGCTGCGCCGGGCGCCCACTCGCCCTCCTCTTCCGGCGCATGGACATAGACCGGAATGGGGTGGAAGCCGCCGTCCAGTGCCGCCCGCAGGGCCGGGTTGTCGGCCAGCCTCAGGTCATTGCGAAACCACACGATTGCATTCGGCACCTGTCCTGCCCTCCATTCACGTTGAACCCGATCCGGCCCCTGCAGCGAACGGCCGCAGGGCGCTGTTCGTTGCCGCCGCGATCAAGTGCTGACCAGGTACTCGCGCGGGATGCGTTCGTTGAGACCGGTCAGGATTTCGTAGGGAATGGTGCCCGCCGCCAGGGCCACGGCTTCGCAGCTCAAGGTGGCACCTTCCTGCACCCCGATCAGCACCACCTCGTCCCCGTTGTAAGCGGTGCCGTCCGGGCCAATATCCACCATGAACTGGTCCATGCACACGCGTCCGACGATTGGCCGGCGCTGCCCGCGTACCAGCACTTCCCCGCGCGAGGACAGCGATCTTGGATAGCCATCGCCGTAGCCGATCGGCAACGTGATGATCCGCGTGTCCCGCTGCGTCGTCCAGGTGGCGCCATAGCTGACGCTGCGCCCGGCCTTCACCACCTTGAAGTACACCACCTTGGTGACCAGCGACAGCACCGGGCGTAGCGGCACGGCTGCGATGGATGCAGGGTCAGGCAACACCCCGTACAGGGTGATCCCCGGGCGCACCATGTCCAGGCAGGTCTCGGGGAAGTGCAATATGCCGCCCGAGTTGGCCAGGTGCCGGAGCGGCATGGGCGCGCCGATCCGGTCGAAGCGTTCGCACGCCGCCAGGAAGCGCTGCAGCTGCTCGCCGGTCATGGGCGAGCCAGGATCGTCGGCGCAGGCCAGGTGCGAGTACACGCCCTTCACCGTGCACCAGGGCGAAGCCATCGCGGCGTCGATGAACGGTGCGGCATTCTCGCTGTGCACGCCGATCCGCTCCATGCCGGTGTCCAGCTTCAGGTGGATCACCGCTTGCCTTCCCATCGATTCGGCCGCCTGCTCCACCTGGCGCAGCTTGTCGATGGAGGACACCGTCACCTCCAGTTCGTGGGCAAGGAACTGCCCCACCTGCGGTGCGTGGATGCCGCCCATGACCAGGATCGGGATGTGCACGCCGGCACGGCGCAGCGCGATGCCCTCCTCGACGAAGGCCACGCCCAGCTGGGCGATGCCCTGTGCCTGCAAGTGCAGGGCCACCGGCACCAGGCCATGGCCGTAGGCGTTGGCCTTGACCACGCCCAGCACCGGCACGCCGGCCTGGCGCTGCAGCGCATGCAGGTTGTGGGCCAGCGCGTCCAGGTCCACGCGGATGCGGGCGGGGCGGTCGCTGGCCTCGGCCCGGTAAGCCGGGTGCTGGCTGGCTTCGGGGAAAGAAGGCGGACTGGGCATGGCGCGATTGTAGCCGCCTACCGTTATTCGAAGCTGCCCACCGCGTCGCGCGCCAGGTTGTCGAAACGGGTGTACTCGCCGAAGAACTTGAGCTTGAGCGAGCCGGTGGGTCCGTTACGCTGCTTGCCGATGATCACCTCGGCCAGGCCGGCGTCGGCGGAATCCTTGTGGTAGTACTCATCGCGGTAGATGAAGACGATGACATCGGCATCCTGTTCGATGGCGCCCGACTCGCGCAGGTCGGCCATCACCGGGCGTTTGTCGGTGCGCGTTTCCAGCGAGCGGTTGAGTTGCGACAGCGCCATCACCGGCACGTTCAGCTCCTTGGCCAGGGCCTTGAGCGAGCGCGAAATCTCGGAGATCTCGGTGGCCCGGTTCTCACTGTTGCCGGGCACCGCCATCAGCTGCAGGTAGTCGATGACGATCAGGCCAAGGTCATGCTCGCGCTTCAGGCGCCGGGCCTTGGAGCGCAGCACGTCGGGAGACAGCGCCGGGGTGTCGTCGATGAAGATCTTGGTTTCCTTGAGCATGCGGATGGCCCCGGTCACCCGGCTCCAGTCCTCGTCCTCCAGCTGGCCGGTGCGCAGGCGATTGGCGTTGACCCGGCCGTTGGAGGAGATCAGGCGCAGGGCCAGCTGCGAGGCGGACATTTCCATCGAGAACACCGCCACCGCCTTCTTCGATTTGATCGCCGCGTACTCGGCGATGTTCAGCGCCAGCGTGGTCTTGCCCATGGCCGGGCGCGCCGCCAGGATCACCAGGTCAGTAGGCTGCAGCCCCGCGGTCATCTCGTCGAACTCGTGGTAGCCGGTGGGCAGCCCGGTGATACTGCCGCCGCTCTCGAAGCGGCTTTGCAGGACCTCGAACGCATCCTTAAGTGCGGCATTGACCGCGGTGAAATCGGTGCGCCCGCGGGCGCCCGCCTCGGCGATGGCAAACACCTCCTGCTCGGCCTTGGCCAGCAGCTCGGCGCTGTCGCGGCCATCGGGCTGGAAGCCGTCGTTGATGATCGCGGTGCCCACTTCGATCAATTGGCGCATCACCGCCTTGTCGCGAACGATCTCGGCGTAGGCCGTGATGTTGGCCGCGGACGGCGTGGTGCTGGCCAGCTCCACCAGGTAAGCGCCGCCCGCCACCTGCTCAATCTGGCCCTGCGATTCGAACCACTCGCCCAGGGTGACCGCATCGTAGGGCCGGTTCTTCTCGGCCAGCTCGCTGATGGCGCGGTAGATCAACTGGTGATCACGACGGTAGAAATCGACATCGTTAAGCTTGTCGTTGATGCGGTCATAGGCCTCGGGCGCCAGCATCAGCCCACCCAGCACCGCCTGCTCGGCCTCGATGGAGTGTGGCGGCACGCGCAGTTGTTCAATGCGGGCATCGTGCTGGTCATAGCGGAAACCGGGGCGTGCAGACATCAGATGGTCAAGGATCCTGGAGCCGGCTCGCGGCGTGGTGTGCGACTCGTCATGCTAGCCCCATTAGCTCAAAGGTGTTGCAGATAAGTATGTGGATAACCGGTGTGCATCTCAGGAACTGCGATTTCGCCAACTACTGGCCGAGGAGACGCGCATCCGCCCTCCCCGGCCTGACCACGCAATTACATCAGTTCACGCAGATGGCATCGCCGCCATCTCCCTTTCCCGTGCCTCCGCCCTCGTTGCATAGCAGGATGAACAGGTTGCAGCTTGCCGCCGGTCCGACGCCCTGGGTGCAACACGTGATCGGCTTTTCGGGGGTGCCGCACTCGGCGGTTTCGTACTTTTGCGGTCCCGACGGGGAAGGCCCCATCACCTTGCCGGCTGATGCGGCTGGTGTCGTCGCTGCTGGCCTGGCGCGGGCCGGCGGCGAGGCAGGAGCCGGGTGCGCGGCGGCGTCAGCCTTCGCCCGCTGCCGGGCATCAATTTCGTCGGGCTCTATGCCTGCAGCCTTGGGAGCTTCGGTAGTCCGCGTCTGCGCAGTCGCAGTGGACTGAGAGCTGGCTGCGACCGCGATCACGCGGGCGGCCGCAATGGATAACGTAT
>JAJAZJ010000095.1 GCA_026785795.1 Pseudoxanthomonas sp. | reverse complement strand
GCGCATGACCCCGACCGCGCCGGTCGCCGCGGCGGTGGTTTCCGAACCCATACTGGCGCCGACCAGTACGCCATGGGACCAGTCGCGGGCCTCGAACACCAGCGGCACCAGCGAGGGCCGGCGGCCGCCAAACACGATGGCGGAAATCGGCACGCCCTGCGCATCCTCGGCGTGCGGCGAGTAGGTGGGGCACTGCCTGGCCGACACGGTGAAACGTGCGTTGGGGTGCGCAGCAGGGCCATTGGCAGGATCATAGTCGCGGCCCTGCCAGTCCTTCACGGGCACCCCGTCAAGCCCTTCCCACCACGGCTGGTTGTCGGCGGTGACCGCGACGTTGGTGAAGATGGTGTCGCGGCGAATGGTGGCCAGCGCATTGGGATTGGAGTTTGCCGAGGTGCCGGGCGCTACGCCGAAGAACCCGGCTTCGGGATTGATTGCATACAGGCGACCGTCTGCGCCGGGTCGCATCCAGCAGATGTCGTCGCCCACCGTCCACACCTTCCAGCCCGCCTCGCGGTAGCTTTCCGGCGGGATCAGCATGGCCAGGTTGGTCTTGCCGCAGGCCGACGGAAACGCCGCGGCGATGTAGTGGGTTTCGCCCTGCGGGTTTTCGATGCCAACGATAAGCATGTGCTCGGCCAGCCAGTCTTCCTGCCGGGCCTGCCACGAGGCAATGCGCAGGGCATGGCATTTCTTTCCCAGCAGCGCGTTTCCGCCATAGCCGGAGCCATAGCTCTTGATGCTGGCCTCCTCGGGGAAATGCATGATGAAACGGCGATCCGGATCCAGTTCGCCGGTGGAATGCAGGCCCTTCACGAACCCACCGTCGCTTTCGATGCGGGCCAGCGCCGGCGCACCCATGCGCGTCATCAGGCGCATGTTGGCCACCACATAGGGTGAGTCGGTGATTTCCACGCCACAGCGCGCCAGCGGCGAATCGATCGGCCCCATGCAGTAGGGGATCACATACAGGGTGCGGCCACGCATGCAGCCGGCGAACAGGTCATCCATCTGCCGATGGCCGTCGGCAGGCGTCATCCAGTGGTTGTTGGGACCGGAGGCGTCGCGCTGTTCGGTGCAGACAAAGGTCAGGTGTTCGACGCGCGCCACGTCGCGAGGATCGGAGCGATGCAGCCAGCAGCCGGGATGGGTGTCGGGATTCAGCGGCAGCAGGGTGCCGTCGGCCTGCATCTGCGCCAGCAGCGCGGCGTATTCGGCCTCACTGCCGTCGCACCAGTGCACTGCATCCGGCAGGGTCAGGGCCACGGTGTCGGCCACCCAGTCGTTCAGGCTAGCGAGCCGGCTGGATGCCGAATTGTTCTGCCCCGTAAACGAAACCGCTGCGTTCATGCTTGCCCTCCCAGGCCGACCGTATCGTTGCGGATGCAACAAATAGTCTACGCGTGGCAGTGAGGACGGTCTTGCTGCAGCGCGGATGGTTTTTGCTGTAACCGTTATCAGTCGGTTGCGGCGCGGCGATAGGGCTGGAACAGCTGCAGCAGCCAGGGTTTCTGGGCCAGCACCAGGCTCACGCCCACGCGCTCCTCGGCGCTGAGGCCGGCATCGCGGGCCAGCAGGGCATCGAATTCGCGGGCGACCTCTTCCAGGCGAACGCGCAGCTGGCTGGCTCCGTCGATACTGAGGCTGCCGCTGAGCAGCAGCAGCGCGTCCTGTTCGCCATCGAAAGCGGTGGCGAAGAAATCTCCCAGCAGGTGCAGGCGGAAATAGCGCTCCATGGGCCCGTCGGCGCGCCAGCGGAAATTGCGTGCGGTCAGCGGGCGGCCGCGGTTGCCGGGCATCAGCTCGATGATGCCCAGCCGGTCCAGCCGCACCAGCAGGGCGGTCCACTGCGCATCGCTGAAATCGAAGTGGACCAGCACGTCTTCCTGGCGCCAGCGGTTCAGGGTCAGGAACAGCGCCAGCAGCAGCGGCGGTTGATCCACCAGCGCCTGCTCCTGGGCTTCGCTGAGGTTGGCCATGGCCGGACGACCGCGCGCCGCCTCAGCGCCCAGCTCCTGCAGCCCCAGGTCCAGCACTTCGCAGACCTGCTCCAGTCGCTGCAGGGTCATGGCCCGCTGCGAGAACATGCGCTTGACCGAGGCTTCACTGAGCTTCAGCCGCAGCGCCAGGTCCCGATAGGTCATGCCCTGCGCACGCAGGGTGCGCTTCAGGGCGTCGATCAGTTCAAGCGACAGGGCCATGCACGGCATGGTAGCCGAGTGGGCCTGCAGGCGGTCGCGGCATCAGCGCACGATCATTCCAGGCGGATGGTCGCGTTGCCGGAAAAGGTTTCGATATCGATCCTGCCGTCGCCGGCGCCATAGCGCGCGGTGAAGCTGGAGCCCGGGCCATGCTCGGGCTTGCTGACCGTGGCCTGCGGCGCGCTGATGCTGCCGCTGAAGCTGGAGCCACGCGCCTGGGCGGAGACATCACGCGGCAGCACCAGGGTCAGGTCGCCACTGACGCTCTCCAGCTCGACCTCGGCTCGCGGCGCCAGCGCGGTGCTGAATTTTCCGTCGCCACTGACCGTGCTGGCGGACAGTTCGCTGATGCGCTCACCGTTGACGAGCACGTCGATGTCGCCTGAAACCGTCTCGGTCTTGATTTCGCCGTCCATGCGACCGCGCAGCACCAGATCGCCGCTGACGCTGTTCGCCTTGACCTCGGCGCTGTTGACGGTAAGCCGCTGGTCGCCGCTCACCGTTTCCACCTCCACTTTTCGCGGTGCTGCGGCCAGCAACACGTCGCCACTCACGCTGTCGATGGACAGCTTGCTGGAGGCCACTCCGGACACATCCACGTCGGCCGACACCGACT
>JAJAZJ010000094.1 GCA_026785795.1 Pseudoxanthomonas sp. | reverse complement strand
GCGGTGCTCAAACACGCCAGCAACGAGCCGCGCTGCGCGGACCTGATTGTAGAGGTGCTGGGCGATGCAGGAGTGACCGCCGGCGTATTTCCGCTGCTGAATATCGACAATGACCAGACCGCCGAGGTGCTGCGTGACCGGCGCATCGCGGCGGTGACCCTGACCGGCAGCGAGCGGGCAGGGCGCTCCATCGCTGCCAACGCCGGCGACCAGCTGAAGAAGTGCGTGATGGAGCTGGGCGGCAGCGACGCCTTCGTGGTGCTGGAAGACGTAGATCTGGACAAGGCGGTGGCAGCTGCGGTGGCCTCGCGTTTCGGCAACGCCGGGCAGACCTGCATTGCGGCCAAGCGCTTCATCGTGGTCCAAGCCATCGCCGATGCTTTCGTGCAGCGCTTTGTCGAGGCCGCCTCCAAACTCAGGCTGGGTGATCCTGCAGATGCGGCTACTACGCTGGCGCCGATGGCACGACAGGATCTGCGCGACGAGCTGCACAAGCAGGTGCTTGCCAGCATCAAAAAAGGAGCCAGGCCGCTGTTGGGCTGTCGTCCGGACGAGTCCTATGCGGGCTACCCGGCCTCGATACTGGACGCGGTGGTGCCGGACATGCCTGCCTACGACGAGGAGCTGTTTGGGCCCGTGGCCAGCATCCTGCGGGTCGCCGACGAGGCCGAAGCGATCCAAGTAGCCAACGACACCCCGTTCGGGCTGGGCGGCAGCGTATGGACCGGCGACCCGGAGCGCGGCAACCGGGTCGCCCGCCAGCTGCAGTGTGGCGTCGCGTTCGTCAATGCGGTGGTCAAGAGCGACGTACGCCTGCCGTTTGGCGGCAGCAAGCGCTCCGGATTCGGCCGCGAGCTGGCCGAACACGGCATTCATGAATTCATGAACATCAAGACCGTCTACGTCGCCTGACTGGCTTGTAGGAGCTGCGCAAGCTGCGACCAAAGGTCGTGAGTTTTTGCTCGATTTCCAACAGCCTGCGCTGCTTGGGTCGCAGCTTGCGCAGCTCCTACAACAGCTGGCATGGACGGAACGGAAGGTTCTGCTTGCAGCCGTTCCGATCGTCTATGACCAATACCATGCTGTGGAGACCGAAATTGGAGTCGCCATGAACACCGCCAGCATCCAGCCAGTTCCCGCCCGCGTCGCGCGCAAGGTTCGCGGCATGGCCACGTCCGATGGCGCCGGGGTCAAGCTCACCCGGATGATCGGCGGTCCCGACCTGCCGGACCTGGATCCGTTCCTGCTGCTGGATGAATTCGGGACCGATCGGGCGGAAGACTACATCGCTGGCTTCCCCAGCCACCCGCATCGCGGTTTCGAGACCGTGACCTACATGCTGGATGGGCGCATGCGCCACAAGGACAACCACGGCAACGAAGGCCTGCTGACCCCGGGCAGCGTGCAGTGGATGACGGCCGGGCGCGGCCTGGTGCACTCGGAGATGCCCGAGCAGGAATCCGGGCGCATGCGCGGCTTCCAGCTGTGGGTGAACCTGCCTGCACGCGACAAGATGACCGACCCGAAATACCAGGAGTTCGCGCCCGACCGCATTCCGGTGGCCACGCCCGCGCCCGGGGTCACGGTCAAGCTGATCGCGGGACGCGTGGGGGAGGTGATTGGCCCCATCGTCCAGCCGGCGACGGATCCGGTGTATCTGGATGTCTCGCTGCAGTCCGGCAAGGCCTGGGAATATGCGCTGCCGGAAGGCCATAGCGCCTTCGCCTATGTGTTCGAAGGTGCGGTCACGGTCGGGGAGGCGGACGATGCCCGCGCGGTGGATGCGCAGGAAATGGCCGTGCTGGGCGGCGGTGCTCTGGTCCAGCTGCGGGCGGGAAATCGAGATGCACGCCTGATCCTGGTCGCAGGGCGGCCCCTGCGTGAGCCGGTGATGCGGCATGGTCCGTTCGTGATGAACACGCGCCAGGAGCTGATGCAGGCCTTCGTGGATTTCCAGGAGGGCCGCTTCTGACATGTCAGGTCTTCACCCGGCAGCACGCGAAAAAAAGCCGGGCAATGCCCGGCTTCTTTCGTTTCTTCTCTGGTACGGCAGCCTTAGCTGTTGCCGACGATGTCCGGCTTGCTGCGTCCCAGCCAGCCGTAAAGCAGGCCGCCGATCAAGCCGCCCAGTACCGGCGCAAGCCAGAACAGCCACAGCTGGGACATTGCTCCGCTGCCCGCGAACAGCGCTACGCCAGTTGAACGTGCAGGGTTAACCGAGGTGTTGGTGATCGGGATACTGATCAGGTGGATCAAGGTCAACGCAAGGCCGATGGCGATAGGTGCGAAGCCAGTTGGCGCGTTCTTGTGGGTCGCGCCCATGATCACGATCAGGAAGAACGCGGTGAGTACAACCTCAGCAAGGAACGCAGCGGCGATGGTGTAGCCACCGGGCGAGAGTGCACCAAAACCATTGCTGGCAAACGCGCCAGCAGATGTGGGGTCAATGGCGAAGCCTGCCTGCCCACCTGCAATCTGCAGCAAAATGAAGCCAGCTGCGATGCCACCGACCACCTGTGCACCGATGTATGGAAACAGGTCCCTGGCCGGGAAGCGTCCGCCGGCCCACAGGCCGAAGCTTACCGCCGGGTTGAAGTGTCCGCCCGAGATATGGCCGAAGGCATACGCCCCGGTCAGCACGGTCAGGCCAAAGGCCAGCGAAACGCCCAGCAGTCCGATTCCGAGTGGA
This sequence comes from Pseudoxanthomonas sp., assembly GCA_026785795.1. GTDB lineage: Bacteria > Pseudomonadota > Gammaproteobacteria > Xanthomonadales > Xanthomonadaceae > Pseudoxanthomonas_A. Next base: position 245 of record JAJAZJ010000094.1, on the reverse strand, counting down.
TTGCCGTCCCCGCCAAAATTCGCCGCGAAAATCGCTGCGCCGCAGCCACCGAATACCAGCCAGAACGTGCCGAGGAATTCGGCCACGAGTTTTTTACCAAGATTCATGTGGACCTCAGGAATATGGAATTTGCCGACGTTCGAAGGCCCGGGAAAATCACCTGAACGGTTCGGATGAGATGTCACATTTACGTTAAGACGCGTGATAAGCGGAAGTCCTGATTGCGTTGCCCGGCGCCGCCTGGT
>JAJAZJ010000093.1 GCA_026785795.1 Pseudoxanthomonas sp. | reverse complement strand
GGCCAGGCCATCCAGCTGACGGGCTGCAAGAAGTAAGCGCTCGCGGGGCGCCCACGTAACAAGAGGACGCCATGGACACTCGGCGCGTCGCAACGCGTCAAGATCTTCCCGCTACACCGAGCTCTGCCTCCGCTTCCCCAAAGCCTGCCCCAGCCTGACCGGTGATTCGGCATGCAGGCCTGGCGTCAGCTCGGCCACGCCGGGCGGCAGCAGGATAATTACCGTCGATCCGTAGTTGAAACGTGCCGCGCCCACTTGGCAGACTGACGCCATGGACACCTTACGCGTCGCAACGCGTCAAGATCTTCCCGTCAGGTTTGATTCGGCGTGCGCGTAGCAAGAGCCTGCCCCAGCCTGACCGGTGATTCGGCCTGCAGGCCTGGCGTCAGCTCGGCCACGCCGGGCGGCAGCAGGATAATTACCGTCGATCCGTAGTTGAAGCGTGCCATCTCCTGGAACCGTTCCAGCGTGATCCCCTTGCCGCGCCAGTCCTTGCGGGTCAACGCGTCGGCGTAGCGGGGGATTTCCACGCCGCTCCATACGGTTTCCACCCCGGATACCAGCAACGCACCGACCATCACCGAGACCATCGGCCCGAAACTGGTGTCGAAGTGGCAGACCATGCGCTCGTTGCGCGCGAACAGTCGCGGCATGGTGGCGACGGCGGCCGTGCCGACGCTGAAAAGGCGTCCCGGTACGTGCACCGTTTCGCGCAGGGTCCCGGTCCACGGCATATGCACGCGGTGATAGTCCCGAGGCGAGAGGTAGACGGTGGCAAAGCATCCGTTCCGGAACGGCGCTGCGTCCGCCTCGTCCCCCAGCAGTTCGGCTGCGGTGAACGAGCGCCCCTTGGCCTGGAAGATGCGGCCATCCACGATGGGTCCACACTGGCTGATGCAGCCGTCCGCTGGCATCAGCAGCACGGCCGGGTCCGGGTCCGCGTTACGCGCCCCCGGCCTTAGCGCGCGGGTGAAGAAGGCGTTGAAGGTGGGGTAGGCCGTTGCATCGGACTGCGCGGCTTCGCCCAGGTCCACGCCAAACCGGCGCACCACTGTGTCGATCAGCCACTGCTTGAGGCCGGGCGAGGCCGAATACGCCAGCTTGCGGGCCAGCGAAGAAAGCAGGCGATGCGGCAGCAGGTAGGTCAGGAAGGTCGCAACACTCACTTGAGGCTTGCCTGGGTCAGCGCAGCCATGTCGGCCGCGATCGCCTTCGGGTTGAACGGGGGGCGGATCAGCCCGGCCACCCCACCTTGCGGGTTCAGCACCACGATTCCAGAGGAGTGGTCCATGGTGTAGTCCTTCGGATTCTCTGCAAAGCCCTTTCCCGGCACCTTCATGAACACGAAGCCCAGCGATGTGGCAAAGGCCTCCAGGGCCGGCACGTCGGCGGTGGCGGCCAGGGTGTCCGGGTGGAAGCCGTGGGCATATTGGCCCGCGCCTGTGGGCGTGTCCCGCTCCGGATCGACGGACACGAACAGCACCCGGGGCCGGATGTTTTCGGGTATTGCCTGCCACTGCTTCTGCGCCTGCGCCAGTTCGGCCAGCGTGGTGGGGCATATGTCCGGGCAGTAGGTAAAGCCAAGGAACGCGAGCGTCCAGTGGCCGCGCAGTTCACCCGAGGTGAGCTGGGTGCTGTCGGACTGTTGCAGGGAAAAATCCGGCAGTGGGCGTGGCTGCGGGTACATGGTGATGGTCTGGGTCGCGGGCCACTGCTTAGCGCCCGATGCGCTGCCGAAGAATTTCTGCGCGGCCAGCAGTCCCAGGCCTGCGGCCACCGCGACGATCAGGATGAAGCCGGTTTTTCGGTTGAACATCTGCAGGCGGTTCCCGTAGTGGTGCTGGGCCATGGGCTGGGCCGCAGCTTAGGCCACATGATACCGGCACCCTTGCGGCGGCACCCCTATAATCACCGTCAACAACCCTGAACGCCCCGCCATGACTGCCGATCCGGCCGCAGAGCTGCATACGATCATCGACTTCATCCGCCATGGCGCCAGTCGGTTCAACGCGGCCGGACTGAGCTTTGGGCACAGCTACGACAACGCCGTGGACGAAGCCACGCAGCTGGTGCTGCATACCCTGCACCTGCCGCACGACCTCGGGCCTGCGTATGGGCAGGCCCGGCTGACCACGCCCGAAAAGGCCGAAATTCTGGCTCTCTTCGCCCGCCGCATCGAGGCTCGCGTGCCCATTGCCTATCTGACCGGTGAAACCTGGTTCGCCGGGCTCAGTTTCAAGAGCGATTCGCGCGCTCTGGTGCCGCGTTCGCCCATTGCCGAGCTGATCGAGTCCGGGTTCGAGCCCTGGCTGGGCGGGCGCCACGTCAGCCGTGCGCTGGACCTGTGCACGGGCTCGGGCTGCATCGCCATCGCCATGGCCCACTACAGCCCCGATTGGGAGGTGGACGGTACCGACATCAGCTATACCGCACTTGCGCTGGCCAATGAGAACAAGCTGCGCCTGCACGCCAACAACCTGCGCCTGCTGAAGTCCGATCTGTTCTCCGGACTGGCCGGCGAGCATTACCAGCTGATCGTCAGCAATCCGCCCTACGTGACCAATGCGCAGACCGATGCGCTGCCCACCGAGTATTCGCATGAGCCGGAGCTGGGCCTGCGCGCTGGAGAAGATGGCTTGGACCTGGCGCTGAAGATCCTGCGCGACGCGCCGCTGCACCTGAGCCAGGACGGCCTGCTGATCTGCGAAGTGGGTGAATCCGAGCATGCGCTGGTGACACTGCTGCCTGACGTTGAATTCGTCTGGATCGAGTTCAAGGTGGGGCAGATGGGGGTTTTCGCGGTGGAATGCGCTGAGCTGATCGTCCATCACCCGCGCATCCGCGCACTGGCGGACGCGCGGCCCTGAGCCAGCCGGCCAAATGTGCTTTTCTGCTCTTCATGCTTCCGAGTGGGAATGAGGGGCAACCACCAAGGCAACCACCGTGAACACTTTCGGCCAGCTGTTACGCGTCACCACCTTCGGCGAATCCCATGGCCCGGCCATCGGCTGCGTGATCGACGGCTGTCCGCCGGGCCTGGATATCGCGGCGGAGGAGTTCCGCCACGACCTGGACCGCCGCGCCACCGGCAAGACCCGCCACACCTCGGCCAGGCACGAAGCCGATGACGTGGAAATCCTCAGCGGCGTCTACGAGGGCAGGACCACCGGCACCCCGATCGCGCTGCTGATCCGCAACACCGACGCGCGCAGCAAGGACTACAGCAAGATCACTGCCCAGTTCCGCCCGGGCCATGCCGACTACACCTACTGGCAGAAGTACGGCATCCGTGATCCGCGCGGTGGCGGGCGTTCCTCGGCGCGCGAGACCACCATACGCGTGGCCGCGGCGGTCATCGCCAAGAAATGGCTGGCCCTGCATTTCGGGGTACGGGTGCGCGGCTACCTGTCGCAACTGGGTGAGATCACCCCGCAGGATTTCGATGCACGCAGGGTGGACTGGGACGTGGTGGAAGCCAATCCCTTCTTCTGGCCGGCCGGCGAGCAGGTGCCGGTGCTGGAGAGCTACATGGATGCGTTGCGCAAGTCCGGCGATTCGGTCGGCGCACGGGTCAACGTGGTGGCAGACGGCGTTCCGCCCGGCTGGGGTGAGCCGATCTACGGCAAGCTGGACGCCGAACTGGCGGCTGCACTGATGAGCATCAACGCGGTCAAGGGCGTGGAGATCGGCGACGGATTCGCAGCCGTGAGCCAGCGCGGCACCGAGCACCGCGACGAAATGTCCCCGTCCGGCTTCCTTTCCAACCATGCCGGTGGCGTACTGGGCGGTATCTCCACCGGCCAGCAGGTCACCGCCTCGCTCGTGTTCAAGCCAACCTCCAGCCTGCGGCTGCCCGGCAACACCGTGGATGTAGACGGCAATGCCACCGAGATAATCACCACCGGGCGCCATGATCCCTGCGTCGGTATCCGCGCAACTCCGATCGCCGAGGCGATGGTGGCGCTGGTGCTGATGGACCAGGCGCTGCGCCATCGCGCCCAATGTGGTGACGTGGGCAGCGTTGCGCCGCTGGTTCCCGGCGAGGCGCATGACTGAGCAACGTCCGCGGGTCTGGGTCTCGCAGCCGCTGTTCGACGACGTGATCGCCCGGCTGGACGAGCATTTCGAGGTCGCGGCTGCCGGGTCGGTCACCGAATACTCGCAAGCGCAGATCGCCAATGCACTGGCCGCTGCCGATGGCGCGCTGGTCACCCTGAACGAGCGCATCGGGCGCAGCGAGATTGCAGGCGCGCCCGCGCTTAGGGCCATCGCCAATGTCGGCGTCGGCTACAACAACCTGGACATTGCCGCGCTGTCCGCTGCTGGCATCGTGGCCACCAACACGCCGGACGTGCTGACCGAGACGACCGCCGATTTCGGCTTCGCGCTGCTGCTGGCCACGGCACGGCGCATTACCGAAGGCGAGCGCTGGCTGCGCGAAGGACGCTGGCAGCAGTGGTCGTTCCAGACCCTGCTGGGCGCCGACCTGCACGGCAGCACGCTGGGCATCCTGGGCATGGGCCGGATCGGGCAGGGCATTGCCCGGCGCGCGTCGGGGTTCAACATGAAAGTGCTGTATCACAACCGCAGGCGCTTGCCCGAGGCCACCGAGCGGGAGACGCGCGCTGCGTATGTCGGATTGCACGAGCTGCTTGCCCAGGCGGACCACTTGGTGCTGGCGCTGCCGTATGCACAGGAAAACCACCACATCATCGACCCTTCGGCGCTGGCCAGGATGAAACCCACCGCCACGCTGGTCAACATTGCGCGCGGCGGCATTGTCGACGAGGACGCACTGGTGGACGCGCTGGCCTGCGGGCGGCTGGCGGCGGCTGGACTGGATGTGTTTGAGGGTGAGCCGGCGGTCAATCCGCGCCTCCT
>JAJAZJ010000092.1 GCA_026785795.1 Pseudoxanthomonas sp. | reverse complement strand
GAGAACTCCGGGTCCAGTTCGATGGTCGGCGTATTGATGTTCTGTTCGCTGCCGTCGGCCAGGGTCAGGATCACGATCGCCGTGTCCCGGCCATCGTCGCGAACCAGCGCCAGACGATCGCCGGTAGGCGACCAGCGCGGCCGCGAGTCGACGCCAGTCCCCTTGGTCAGCCGCGTGGCTACACTTGACTCCATATTCAGGCTCCAGATCCAGCCTTTGGCCGCAAACGCAAGGCTTTTCCCGTCAGGTCCCGGAGCCGGATCCGTCGGGCCATCGGCGAGGATCGGCAACTCGTGCTGCTCCAGATAGACGTGGTGGCCAAAGTCCGACAACTTGGCGTATCGATTCGTCCACTGGGCCGTTGCTGATGTGGGCAACAGAAAGCTGGCTGTGCCCAGCGCGATAGCGCAACGAGTTACGAAGCGAAACGTCATGAATTTCCCCTTGGCTCAGAAGGATAGGCGGACCAAAGCCCCGAACTCCATTCAGCCTACATGGTCGGCCACGGCAGCGCATGCCTTCGCAAGCGTTTTAGCGCCTCGTTGCCTGGTTCCGGGAGGCCTGTAAGGCAGCGATCCACCTCGCGCCTAACCGTAGGCAGAACAACGTGGCCTTGCCGGACAACGTGGTGTTTCGGCCCCATTGGCCGGGTTGCTACCCGCAGGGAACACGCCTGGAACCACGCATTGCGCGGTTCTTCACGCAAAGAAAAAGGGCCTGGAGACTATCCAGGCCCTTGGCGTTGGTGGAGGTGGCGGGAATCGAACCCGCGTCCGAAGGCACTCCATCCCCGGTACTACATGCTTAGCGTTCCGTTAGATCTCGCTCCCGGGCAGCACGGCACGCAAAGCGCACCCGGTCACCAGCCTGTTTTGGTTAAGCCATGACTGACAGGCAGCCGTCACAGCCGGTTCCGTGATAATGACCCTACATCCACGAGCACGGGCACAAGTGGGTTCGGGGCTTACGCCTTAAGCGGCGAGAGCGTAGTTGTCGTCGTTGGCAACTAGAAGTTTGCTACTGGATTAACGAGGAAAGTCGCCCCCTCGGCATGCACCAGGCAATTTCGCAACCCCCGTCGAAGCCATGGCACCCCCGGGAATCAGATTTCGCTGATAGGCCCAGTATGGGCACGCCGGGCGCCGGCCACAAGCTGCGGCCGCGCCAGCGGTTGGTTTGGCTTCATCCGCGGTCGTCGGGCCTGTCCGCTTCAGGCGTCACGGTTGTGCCGGCGCATGACCCGCTGCTTGTCGCGGGCCCAGTCGCGGTCCTTGCTGGCCTCGCGCTTGTCGTGGGTCTGCTTGCCCTTGGCCAGGGAGATACCGGCCTTGACCTTGTTGCCTTTCCAGTACAGTGCGGTGGGCACGATGGTGTAGCCGTCGCGCTCCACCTTGCCGATCAGGGTGTCGATCTCGCGCTTGTTGAGCAGCAGCTTGCGGGTGCGGCGGTCGTCGGCCACCACGTGGCTGGAAGCCTGGATCAGCGGGGTGATCTGGGCGCCGAACAGGAACAGCTCGCCGTTGCGCACCACCGCATAGGCCTCGGTGATGTTGGCGCGGCCGGCGCGGATGGCCTTCACTTCCCAGCCCTGCAGCGCCATGCCGGCCTCGAAGTGTTCTTCCAGGTGGTATTCGTGGCGCGCACGCTTGTTCTGGGCAATCGTGCCGGTGCTGTTTGCTTTATCCTTGCCGGGTTTCTTGGCCATGCGGCTATTGTCGCCGATGGCGTCCTAGCAGGCGAGTCCGCAGCACATCCACCGTCACCCATACGCTGGCCACACCCTCATGCAAAGCATCCGTCGCAGTGCCCTGGTCGAACACTCCGCCGCCCGCATGTTCGACCTGGTCAACGACGTGGCCGCCTATCCGCGCCGCTTCGACTGGTGCAGCGCCGCGCAGGTGATCGAAGCAGGCCAGGGCAGGGTGGTGGCGCGCCTGGACCTGGGGCTGGGCTCGTTGAGCACCTGGTTCACCACCGAGAACACCCTGCAGCGCCCGCATCGCATCGAGATGCAGCTGGTGGACGGGCCGTTCCGCAAGCTGCATGGCCTGTGGGAGTTCTTCGCCCTCGAGGAATCGGCGTGCAAGATCAGCCTGGCGCTGTCCTTCGACCCCAACAACCGCCTGCTGGGCCCGGCCATTGCACGCGGATTCCAGAGCCTGGCCGATCGCATGGTGGACGATTTCGTGCGCATCGCCGACCGCGACGAATAAGCAACGGGCCAGGCGATGAAGATCGAACTGATAATTGCGTGGCCGGGCAAGTACCAGCAGATGAAGCTTGAGATGCCCGCCGGATCCACTGTTTCAGATGCGCTGCACGCTGCAGGCTGGGCAGGGCGTGAGGACGTCAGCGGATACGCGGTCTTCGGGATCAACGCCGCCCTGGGGCGGGTCCTGGAAGACGGTGACCGGGTGGAGCTGCTGCGGCCACTGCAGCTGGACCCAATGCAGGCGCGGCGGCGGCGTGCAGCTGCGCGCCAGCGCTAGGCGTCAGCGGCGAGCGCCCGGCTTCTTCTTGTCCTTGGCCAGGTTGGGGCCGAACTTGCGCACGTCCTTGGAAAGCTGCACGTCGTTCTCCGGAAAGAACTCTCCTTCCCAACTGGACAGGGTGTCGCCCTCGAACAGCACCACCAGGTTCTTCACCTGGGCGGAGCCGCGCCGATTGGTCCGATTGCTGGCGGTGTAATCCCAGCGTTGTGCGTTGAAGGGGTCGTTGATCGATGGCGTGCCCAGCAAGGCCATGACCTGCTGCTTGCTCTGGCCCACGGCCAACTGCCGGGCGTTGGCCTCTTCAATCAGGTTTCCCTGGTAGATGGGCTGTTTGTATAGGATGCCGCAGCCGGAGATGGCAAGGGTGGCAGCGGCGATCAGGAGATATTTGAGCATCGGCGGGCAACGTGCCTGGGCAGGTAGGTAATGGGTCGATGATACACTTCCGACAGCCGCGATATCCCGGTCCGGGGCAGCTGGCGCTAAACCGGCAATGAACGGAGAAGTCATGGAATCCCAGGATTTACGCAAGGTCGGGCTGAAGGTGACCCACCCGCGCATGCGCGTGCTGGAGCTGCTTGAGCGGAGCAAACCACGGCACATGACCGCAGAGGACATCTACCGGCAACTGCTGGACCACGGCGACGAAATTGGCCTGGCCACGGTGTACCGCGTGCTCACCCAGTTCGAGGCCGCTGGCCTGGTTCTCAAACATAACTTCGAGGGCGGGCAGGCGGTGTATGAGCTGGACCGTGGCGAGCACCACGACCATATGGTGGATATGGAAACCGGCAAGGTGATCGAATTCTCCAGCCCCGAGATCGAGGCCCTGCAGAACAGGATCGCGGCCGAACACGGCTACGAGATCGAAGAACACTCGCTGGTCATGTACGTGCGCAAGAAGCTGACGCGTTAGGCCAGCGGCATGCCGGTCAGGGCCTGGCCGCGGTGGATTTCGCGGCATCGTCCAGCAGTTTTTTCGCCGCCGCACGCGCTTCCTTGCCCACTTCCACGCCGCCCAGCATCCGCGCCAGCTCTTCCGTGCGCTGGCCCGCGCCGAGGGATTCCACCGAACTCTGGGTCATGCCATCCACCGGCGCCTTGCTGACCCGGTAGTGGGCGTGCCCCTGCGCCGCAACCTGGGGCAGGTGGGTGACGCACAGCACCTGGCGTTTTTCGCCCAGCGCGCGCAGCTTGCGGCCGACGATGTCCGATACCGCGCCGCCGATGCCGGAATCCACTTCGTCGAACACCATGGTGGGTACCGCGTCCAGGCCCAGTGCGGCGACCTCGATGGCCAGGGAAATGCGCGAGAGCTCGCCGCCGGAAGCCACCTTGCGCAGCGCGCGCGGCGGCTGCCCGGCGTTGGCCGACACCAGGAACTCAACCCGCTCGCTGCCCAGCGGGTCGGCGCGTTCGCTGTCGTTGGGCTCGATGGCGACCTGGAAAATCCCGCCGCCCATGCCGAGCTCTGCGATCAGGGCGGTGGTGGCCTTGGACAGGCGCGCAGCGGCCAGCTTGCGAGTCTTGGCCAGGGCCGCGGCGGCGGTTCGCCAGGCCTCGGTCGCAGCAAGCAGTTCGGCACTCAGACCCAGCAGGCGCTCGCCGGCGCCGCGCAGGCTGTCCAGCTCGACGGCGATAGCATCCCGGCGGGCACCCAATTGTTCAGGCGTGACCCGGTGCTTGCGGGCCAGGTCGTGGATGCGGGTGAGCCGGCGCTCAAGCTCGATGAACTGGGCCGGGTCCGCATCCAGGTCATCGCGCACCCGGTCCAGCACCACCAGGGCTTCATCCAGCTGGATGGTGGCGCTGTCCAGCAGCGCATCCACCTGCTGCAGGCGCGGCTCGTGTTCGGCCAGGCGCGCCAGCTCGGCGCGGCTCTGCAGCAGCTGGCGGCTGGCGGACGGCGCATCGTCGCCGGCCAGCCGGGCGAAGGCGGCGTTGCAGGCGTCGATCAGGCCGGAGGCGTTGGCCTGGCGACGATGGCTGGCGGAAAGCGCTTCGATCGCCGCTGCGCCCAGCTCCTCGCGCTGCAGCTCCCCGTGCTGGTGTTCCAGGTAGTTGATGCGGTCGGATACGTCGCCCTGGCGTGAGAGTTCGTCGCGTTCCTGCAGCAGGGCGTTCCAGCCATCGGCCGCTGAACGCACCGTTGCCCGCTCGCCGTCGTTGCGCGCATAGGCATCCAGCAGCTGCAGCTGGCTGGGGCGCGAGAGCAGGGCCTGGTGCTCGTGCTGGCCGTGGATTTCGACCAGCAGCGCCGCAAGCTCGGCCAGCTGGGCCAGGGTCACGCTGCGTCCGTTGATAAAGGCGCGTGAACCACCGTCGGCACGGATCACCCGGCGCAGCTGGCAGTCGCTGGCGTCATCCAGCTCGTGCTCGCGCAGCCACCCCAACGCAGGTGTGGCGTCAGCCAGGTCGAATTCGGCGGACAGTTCGGCGCGCTCGGCGCCGTGGCGGACCACGCCGCTGTCCGCACGCAGCCCGCACAGGAAACCCAGCGCATCCACCAGCAGCGACTTGCCCGCGCCGGTTTCGCCGGAGATCACGGTCATGCCCGCCCCGAACTCCAGTTCGGCGGCGCGGACCACGGCAAAATCCTTGATGGCGAGGTGTCGGAGCATGCACCGGCATTGTAGTTGGAACTGGCGCAGCGCTTGAGACGGGCCTGACCCACTCGCCGGGCTACCGTCACCGACAGCAGCGCTTGCAATGCCACCCGGCTGCGGCTATCTATCAGCTATGTCCCTGCCGCCCACCACGCTTGATCCACGCGCTCGCCAGCTGCTGCGTACGCTGATCACGCGTTACATCCGCGACGGCGAGCCGGTGGGCTCGCAGACGCTGGCGCGGCACGCCGGCCTGGATCTCAGCCCGGCCACGATCCGCAACATCCTGGGTGACCTGGAGGAAGTGGGCCTGCTGGCCTCGCCGCACACCTCGGCCGGCCGCATTCCCACCGCGCAGGGATACCGCGTGTTCGTGGACAGCCTGGTGCAGATGCAGCCGCTGGGCGAAGGCGAACTGGCGCGGCTGCGGGCCGAGCTGCCGCCCGGCGTCGGCACCCAGGCGCTGCTGGGCAACGCCTCGGAACTGCTGTCTGCCATGACCCATTTCGTCGGCGTGGTCAGCGCACCGCGGCGCGAACAGTTTGCCTTCCGCCATATTGATTTCCTGCCGCTGGATGGCCGCAGGGTGCTGGCCATCCTGGTGTTCGCCGACAACGACGTGCAGAACCGGGTGATCGAGCCGCGTCGCGCCTACGAGCCGTCGGAGCTGGAGCGGGTGGCCAACTTCCTGAACACCCACTTCGCCGGCCGTCCGCTGTCCGAGATCCGCGCCACGTTGCTGCATGACCTGCGCAACGCCCAGGCGGAAATGGAGGGGCTGCTGGCCCACAGCGTGGAGCTGGCCGAGCACGCCTTCATCCCGGCGGGCGATGACATGGTGCTGGCGGGACAGACCCGGCTGATGGGGGTCCAGGACCTGTCGGACCTGGACCGGCTGAGGGAGCTGTTCGAGGCCTTTGCCCGCAAACGCGAAATCCTGCAGCTGTTGGAACGGACCCTGCAAGCACCCGGGGTGCGGATCTTCATCGGCGAGGAAACCGGGCTGGCACCGATGGACGGGGTTTCGGTGGTGACTGCGCCGTATCTGGCCGGCGGACAGGTCTTGGGCGTTCTGGGGGTGATCGGACCCAGCCGCATGGCTTACGAGCGAGTCATTCCGGTGGTCCAGGCCGCGGCCGACGCGCTGGGCTCAGCCTTGAATCCTCACGCCTAGGCCCCATTGGTTGCGCTGACGCTGCCCGTTACCGCGGCGGCCTGCCTACGGAACCCAGCATGAGCCATTCTCCACCCGAACACGGCACCTCGCCGGATGATGCGGCTCACGCTCCCGGGAGCGATGAGGCACTGCTGGCTGAAATCGAAACCCTGAAGGCCGCGCTGGAGCAGACCCGAGCCGAGGTGCTGCTGGAGCGCGCCGACCTGGAAAATCAGCGCAAGCGGGTCAGCCGCGACGTGGACCAGCTGCGCAAGTTCGCCAACGAGCGCCTGCTCTCCGACCTGCTGCCGGTGTTCGACAGCCTGGACGGCGGCCTGGCCGCCGCGGGTGAACAGCCCAGCCCGCTGCACGACGGCCTGCAGCTTACCTTGCGCCAGCTGCTCAAGGTCGCCGGCGACAACGGCCTGAGCGTCGTCGACCCCAGCGGTGAAGCCTTCAACCCCGACTACCACCAGGCCATCAGCCAGGTGGAGGCCGACGGCGTTGCCCCGGGTCACGTGGTCCAGGTGTTCCAGAAGGGCTACCTGCTGAATGATCGACTGCTGCGCCCGGCCTTGGTCGTGGTCGCCAAAAGCGACTGACCGGCTACCTGGCGGGGAAATTCGATTGACGGCTTGAATGTTCCACGCCGACCCCCACCTTCCAACCATCCCCGGCGCATCGCCGGCCAAAGACTGATATTCAGGAGCACGCAACATGGGCAAGATCATCGGCATCGACCTGGGCACGACAAACTCGTGCGTGGCGATCATGGAGGGCAACAAGGCCCGGGTCATCGAGAACTCCGAAGGCGACCGGACCACGCCTTCCATCGTCGCCTACACCAAGGACGGCGAAGTCTTGGTGGGCGCCTCGGCCAAGCGCCAGGCGGTCACCAATCCCAAGAACACCTTCTACGCGGTGAAGCGCCTGATTGGCCGCAAGTTCACCGACGCTGAAGTGCAGAAGGACATCGGCCTGGTGTCCTACGGCATCACCCAGCATGACAACGGTGACGCGTGGGTAACCACCTCCGACGGCAAGAAGCTGTCGGCGCAGGAAATCTCCGCGCGCATCCTGGAAAAGATGAAGAAGACCGCCGAAGCCTTCCTGGGCGAGCCGGTCACCGAAGCGGTCATCACCGTGCCCGCCTACTTCAACGACAGCCAGCGCCAGGCGACCAAGGACGCGGGCAAGATCGCCGGCCTGGATGTGAAGCGCATCATCAATGAACCCACCGCGGCCGCGCTGGCCTACGGCCTGGACAAGGACGGCGGCGACCGCAAGATCGTGGTCTATGACCTGGGCGGCGGCACCTTCGACGTGTCCATCATCGAGATCGCCAACGTCGACGGCGAGAAGCAGTTCGAAGTGCTGGCCACCAACGGCGACACCTTCCTGGGCGGCGAAGACTTCGACAAGCGCGTCATCGACTATCTGGTCGAGGAGTTCCAGAAGGATCAGGGCATCGACCTGCGCAAGGACCCGCTGGCCCTGCAGCGCCTGAAGGATGCGGCCGAGCGCGCCAAGATTGAACTGTCCACCTCGCAGCAGACCGAAGTGAACCTGCCGTACGTCACCGCCGATGCCGCAGGCCCGAAACACCTCAACATCAAGCTGACCCGGGCCAAGCTGGAAGCCCTGGTCGAAGACCTGGTGAAGAAGACCATTGAGCCCTGCCGCATCGCCATGAACGATGCCGGCCTGCGCAGCAGCGACATCGGCGAGGTGATCCTGGTCGGCGGCCAGACCCGCATGCCCAAGGTGCAGGCGGCGGTGACCGAGTTCTTCGGCAAGGAGCCGCGTAAGGACGTGAATCCCGACGAGGCCGTGGCGCTGGGCGCCGCGATCCAGGGTGGCGTGCTGGGCGGCGACGTCAAGGACGTGCTGCTGCTGGACGTGACCCCGCTGAGCCTGGGCATCGAGACCATGGGCGGCGTGTTCACCAAGATCATCGAGAAGAACACCACCATCCCGACCAAGGCATCGCAGACCTTCAGCACCGCCGAGGACAACCAGTCCGCGGTGACCGTGCACGTGCTGCAGGGCGAGCGCGAGCAGGCCCGCTACAACAAGTCGCTGGCTCGCTTCGACCTGTCCGGCATCGAGCCCGCCGCGCGCGGCTTGCCCCAGGTGGAGGTGTCGTTCGACATCGACGCCAACGGCATCATCCACGTCAGCGCCAAGGACAAGAAGACCAACAAGGAACAGAAGGTCGAGATCAAGTCCGGTTCCGGGCTGTCCGAAGCCGAAATCGCGCAGATGGTTGCCGCCGCCGAAACACACCGCGAGGAAGACCAGAAGTTCCACGAGCTGGTGCAGGCGCGCAACCAGGCCGACGGCCTGATCCACGCAACCCGCAGCGCCATCACCGAGCATGGCAGCAAGGTCGACGGCAGCGTGATCGGCAACGTCGAGTCGGCGCTGGCCGACCTGGAAACGGCAATGAAAGGTGACGACAAGGCCCAGATCGAAGCCCGGACCAAGACCCTGGACGAAGCTGGCCAGGCGCTGTTCGCAGCCGTAGCCGCCGCGTCGCAGCAGGGTGATGCCGGCGTCGGCCCGCAGCCGAACCCCGCCGAAGACGTGGTGGACGCCGAGTTCACCGAGGTGAAGGACGACGAGAAGAAGTGATTCGTGATTCGGGATTGGTGATTCGAAAAGGCTGCGCTTCGCCTCTTCCCATCACCAATTCCGCAACCACGACGCTTTTACGAATCACCAATCCCGAATCACAAATCACGACCTGATGAAACGCGACTATTACGAAGTGCTGGGCGTGGCCCGCAACGCCAGCGAGGAAGAGCTGAAGAAGGCCTATCGCCGCTGCGCGATGAAGCACCACCCGGACCGCAATCCGGGTGATCCCGCGGCCGAAGCGGCGTTCAAGGAGAGCAAGGAAGCCTACGAAGTGCTGTCGGACGGCGGCAAGCGCCGCATGTACGACCAGCGCGGCCACGCCGCGTTCGAGCACGGGATGGGTGGCGGTGGGCCTGGCCCGGGCCCTGGCCCAGCAGACATGGGCGACATCTTCGGCGACATCTTCGGCAACATCTTTGGTGGTGCCGGCGGCGCGCGCGCGGCGCGGCGCGGCGCGGATGTCGGCTACGTGATGGAGCTGGACCTGGAGGAGGCGGTTGCCGGCGCGGAGAAGCGCGTGGAACTGCCCACCCTGGCCCCGTGCGATCCCTGCCATGGCTCCGGCTCTGCGGACGGCAAGTCCGAAACCTGCGGCACCTGCGGTGGCCGGGGCCAGGTGCGCATGCAGCGCGGCATCTTTGCCATGCAGCAGGTCTGCCCGCATTGCGATGGCCGCGGCCAGATCATCAAGAACCCGTGCAAGTCCTGCCACGGCGCGGGTCGCGTCGAAGAGGAAAAGGTCCTGGCGGTAAAGATCCCGCCCGGTGTGGACAACGGCGACCGCATCCGGCTGTCCGGCGAAGGCGAGGCGGGGCCCCCGGGCACGCCGCCCGGCGACCTGTACGTGGAGGTGCGGGTGCGCGAGCACGCCATCTTCCAGCGCGACGGCGACGACCTGCATTGCGAAGTACCGATCCGCATTTCCCAGGCCGCGCTGGGTGACAGCGTGCGCGTACCCACGCTGGATGGGGAGACCGAAATCCGTATCCCCGCCGAAACCCAGACCGGCAAGGTGTACCGTCTGCGCGGCAAGGGCGTCAAGTCGGTGCGCAGCCGTGGACCGGGCGACCTGTTGTGCCGGGTCGTGCTGGAAACGCCGGTCAACCTGACCGCCGAGCAGCGCGACCTGCTGCAGAAATTCGAGGCCACCTTCGTTGGCGAGGAAGGCCACAAACATTCACCCCGGTCTGCCACCTTCCTGGACGGGGTGAAGTCGTTCTGGGACCGCATGACCTCGTAAAGTAAGCCGCTGGCCCCGTGTCACAATCGGGCCATGCGCACTGGCGAGACCACGGCCAACGGACTGCACTTTTCCTATCTGGAGCAGGGCTGCGGGCCGCTGGTCCTGCTCCTGCACGGGTTTCCCGACAACGCCCATTCGTGGGAGTACCAGATCACCGCACTTGCCGGCGCCGGCTACCGCGCAGTCGCGCCATTCCTTCGTGGATATCCTCCCAGCCAGTTACCGGTTGACGGGTACTTCGACCTGGCCACGCTTGCCACCGATATCCGTTGCCTGATCGACGCGCTGAACGACGGCAAGCCCTGCCACCTGGTGGGCCAGGACTGGGGCGCTGCGATCAGCTACGCGGTGCTGGCAGCTTATCCGGCGCATATCCGTCGAGCGGTGATCCTGGCGGTGCCGCATCCGCTCGAGGTTCGCCGCACGCTCAGGAAATCACCTAGGCACGTGCTGCGTTCCTTCCACTGGTTCCTGTTCCAGTTGCCGTGGCTCCCTGAGGCCCTTTGCAAGGCCAATGACTTCGCCTTCATTGAATTCCTGTGGAAGCTGTGGTCACCGGCCTACCACGACCGAGCGCACGTAGCCCAGGTGAAACGGATGCTTGCCCAGCCCGGCGCCATGGGTGCCAGCTTGGCCTACTACCGGGCCATGATGAATCCGCGCAAGGCCGATCCGTCGCTGGCAGCCGTCAGCGCCCGTCTGGCTGATCGCATCACCACGCCTACCCGTGTGCTGTGCGGGTCACAGGACATGCGCAGCGAAATGCTGGGGCGCCAGCACGACCTGTTTGCAGGGCCGTATGACTGGGGCATCGTCGAAGGGGCAGGGCACTTCCTGCACCGCGAGCAGCCAGCAGCAGTGAACGCATCGATCCTGGAATGGCTGGGCCGCACCGCATGAACGGACGATCCAGGGCGCCCGAGCTGCTGTAGCCGGGAGACGACGCCCGATCACTTGCGATCGCTTGCGGTCGCTGGTCATCACGGTGCGCGTCCCGGAACCGGGAGTGCACGGCATGGCCGCAGAGGATGGAAAAGCCTGAAACAACAATGACCTGATTGCTTGCCGCATTCGATTGGCCGCGCACAGGCGTTATGCTTGGCCCATGACTGATCCCGTCCGACTGTTGATCCACGGTGCCTCCGGCCGCATGGGCCAGGCCCTGCTTCGGCTCAGCGCGGCGCAGCCCGGCTGTCAGGTGGTTGCCGGAATGACCCACCGTGCGCCTGCTCAGCGGGTGGTCGACGGAGTGCCTTTTTTCAGCGCCAGCGAACTGTCCGGTATACCTGCCTTCGATGCGGCGATCGATTTCAGTCTGCCGGAGGGCTTCGATCCAATCCTTGCGCTGTGCGTGACGCGCGGCGCGGCGATGGTCTCGGGCACTACCGGCCTCAGCACGGCACAGCGCGACGCGCTGGCAGCGGCCGCAGCCAGCATCCCGGTGCTGTGGGCTTCCAATTTCAGCCTGGGCGTGGCGGTGCTGGCCGAACTGGTGGAACGCGCCGCCGCCGCTTTGCCCGGCTGGGACTGCGATGTGATCGAAGTCCACCACAGCGGCAAGAAAGATGCCCCTTCCGGGACCGCGCTGACCCTGGGCGAAGCGGCAGCTGCATTGGACCGTCCGGTGCACTACGCCAGCATCCGCGCCGGCGACATTGTCGGCGAACACAGCGTGCAGTTCACCGGCCCGGGCGAGCGCCTGGAGCTGGTCCACCGCGCCGGCAACCGCGACATCTTCGCCCGCGGTGCGCTGCACACCGCGGTCCGACTGGTGGGCAAGGCGCCCGCCGCCTACCGGGTGCGCGACCTGCTGGACTGAATCCGGCCGCTGCGGCGGCCTGCCAAGTCAAAAACGACTGGCGCCAGGCGCGGCGACTCGGTACCATTCTCGCTCGCCTGTTACCCAACGCCACGGACCGGAGCAAATCCGAGTTCGCGGTTTCTTGCAGCCGCAAGTTGCTGGGGCAGGGTTCCTCCACCCCAAGGCGAACCCCGTGACCGAACCCGCAATCCTGGTACTCGAAGACGGCACCGTATTCGAGGGCGACTCCGCAGGCGCAAGCGGCCTGTCGGTGGGCGAGGTGGTGTTCAACACCGCCATGACCGGCTACCAGGAAATCCTCACCGACCCGTCCTACGCCCGACAGCTGGTCACATTGACCTATCCGCACGTTGGCAACACGGGCTGCACCGACCAGGACGACGAAGCCGCGCAGGTCTGGGCCTCGGGCCTGATCGTGCGCGACGTGCCGCGCCGCCCCAGCAGCTGGCGCAGCCAGCAGGGTCTGCCCGAGTGGCTCGCCCAGCGCGGCGTGGTGGCCATCGCCGGTATCGACACCCGCAAGCTGACCCGCCTGCTGCGCGACCGCGGTGCGCAGAATGGCTCGCTGATGGCAGGACAGGTCGACGTGGGGCAGGCGCTGGAAGCGGCACGCAAGTTCCCGGGCCTGAAGGGTATGGACCTGGCCAAGGTGGTATCCACTACCCAACGCTATGCGTGGCGCGAGGGTGAACTTGATCTGGACAGCGGCAGCTTCGCCACCGTACCTCTCAAGTACAAAGTGGTCGCCTACGACTTTGGGGTGAAGCGCAACATCCTGCGCATGCTGGCCGAGCGCGGCTGTGACGTGACCGTGGTGCCGGCGCAGACCCCGGCGGCCGCAGTGCTGGCGCTAAATCCCGATGGCGTGTTCCTGTCCAACGGACCGGGCGATCCGGAGCCGTGCGACTACGCGGTGGCCGCCATCCGCGAATTCATCGACAGGAAGGTTCCCCTGTTCGGTATCTGCCTGGGGCACCAGCTGATGGCCCTGGCCACCGGCGCGGAAACCGTGAAGATGCCGCATGGCCACCACGGCGCCAACCATCCGGTACAGGATCTTGACACGGGTCGGGTGGTTATCACCTCGCAGAACCACGGCTTCGCAGTGGACGAATCAACGCTGCCGACCAACGTGCGCGTGACCCACCGCTCGCTGTTCGACGGCACCAACCAGGGTATCCAGCTGGCCGATGCGCCGGCGTTTTCCTTCCAGGGCCATCCCGAAGCCAGCCCGGGTCCGCGCGACGTCGCGCCTCTTTTCGATCGCTTCGTCGCATTGATGGAGAACCGCTGATGCCCAGGCGCACCGATATCCAGACCATCCTGATCATTGGCGCTGGCCCGATCGTCATCGGCCAGGCGTGCGAGTTCGACTACTCCGGCGCCCAGGCCTGCAAAGCGCTGCGCGACGAGGGCTATCGCGTGGTCCTGGTCAACAGCAACCCGGCCACCATCATGACCGACCCGGACATGGCCGACGCGGTCTACATCGAACCCATTACCTGGCAGATGGTCGAGAAGATAATCGACAAGGAGCGCCCCGACGCGCTGCTGCCCACCATGGGCGGGCAGACTGCGCTGAACTGCGCGCTGGACCTGGCCGACAACGGCGTGCTGGAGAAGTATGGCGTCGAGCTGATCGGGGCCAAGCGCGAAGCCATCATGATGGCCGAGGACCGCGAATTGTTCCGCGTGGCGATGAAGGAGATCGGGCTGGAGTGCCCCGAAGCCGAGATCGCGCGCTCGGTGGAGCAGGCGCTGGATATCCAGACCCGCGTGGGCTACCCCACCATCATCCGCCCCAGCTTCACCCTGGGCGGCAGCGGCGGCGGCATCGCCTACAACCGCGAGGAACTGGTGGATATCGTCACCCGCGGGCTGGAGCTTTCCCCGACCAGCGAGGTGCTGGTGGAGGAGTCGGTGCTGGGCTGGAAGGAGTTCGAGATGGAAGTGGTCCGCGACACCGCGGATAACTGCATCATCGTGTGCTCGATCGAGAACCTGGACCCGATGGGCGTGCACACCGGTGACTCGATTACCGTGGCCCCGGCGCAGACCCTGACCGACAAGGAATACCAGCGCCTGCGCGACGCCTCCATCGCCGTGCTGCGCAAGATCGGCGTGGATACCGGCGGCTCCAACGTGCAGTTCGGCATCAACG
>JAJAZJ010000091.1 GCA_026785795.1 Pseudoxanthomonas sp. | reverse complement strand
CCGAGGCGGGTTCGTGGGCCAGCCCGCCAGAAGGCAGGTGGCGGGTGCTGCCGGCGGTCTTGCCGCAGGCGCAGGTATTGCAGATGCCCATCCGGCAGCCGGACTCAGGCCGGATGCCTGCAGCTTCCAGTGCGCTCAGCAAGGATTGTCCGCGCGGCAGCTGCAGGGTGACGCCACGCCGGGCCAGGCGCACCTGCACGCTGCCGGTGTCGATACATTCCACGGGGGGAAGGGTGAAGGCTTCGGCCTGGAACGAGCGCGCGCATTCACCCAGCAAGCCGCGCGCCGTTTCCACGAAGCCGCCGGGGCCGCAGGCCAGGACGTGCTGCACGGAGGGCTGTACGGCCAGTGCTTCCAGCAGTGATGCACTGATGCGGCCGCTGTGTTCATCGGCCGCAAGTGGCGTATCGCGGGTCAGTACGATGTGCAGGCGGAAGCTTGGCTGGGCCGCAGCCAAGGCGCGCAACTCCTCCACGAAACAAAGCTCGTCCCGGGACCGCGCCCAATACACCAGGGTCAGGCGGACCGGCATGGCCTGCGCAGCCAGCGAACGGGTCAGCGCCACCAGCGGGGTGATACCGCTGCCGGCGGCCAGGAACAGAGTGTCGCCTTCAGGCCGCGCAGGCAGCTGCATCCCGCCGTACGCGGGGCCAATGCCAAGCACGTCGCCGACGCGGGCGTGATCGCACAGGTGCTGGCTGAGCTTGCCGCCCGCAATGGCTTTCACCGTGATCGACACCCGGCCGTCAGCGCGCGGCAGTCCGGTCAGACTGTAGCTGCGAGTGATGTGTGCGCCATCAACCTGCGCACTGACGTTCACGTGCTGGCCAGGGCTGAACCCGCCCCAGTGCCGATTCGGCGCAAGCAGCAGGCTCACTGCGTCAGCGGAAGCCTGCTCCCTGGCGATGACGCGCGCCAGCGGGCGCTCCCAGGACCAGACAGGATTGAGCCGTGAGGCCCAGAAATCGAACACCGGCGGGGAAACCACGGGGTTCAGCAGTTGTCGCAGTCGGCTCTTGCGGGGCCTGGAAGGCGGCTGGGGCATAGCGCTCATGGCAGCCACTATACGCAGACAGATACGATTGTCTATACAACTGTATATTCCATTCAGCCGATATCATGCTCCACGAGCCCACACGGCAATGTCTCCCTTGAACCAGACCCCTGACCACGAGGATGCCCCCGACCCGCACGGTCATGGGCACCCTGCCCCACGCAAGCCCGCCATTTCCCGCCACGACCTGCTGGCGGCTGCGCTGAAGCTGGTGGGTCCGCACCGCAGCCTGTCTACGCTGAGCCTGCGCGAAGTCACCCGCGAGGCCGGCATCGCGCCGAACAGCTTCTACCGGCAGTTCCGGGACATGGACGAACTGGCCGTGGCCCTGATCGACCTGTCCGGGCGTTCGCTGCGCGAGATCATAGGCGAAGCCCGGCAGCGGGCTACCTCGGAGCGCGGCGTGGTCCGCAGCTCGGTGGAGGCCTTCATGGAGCAGCTGCGTGCGGACGACAAGCTGCTGCATGTACTGCTGCGCGAGGGCACGGTGGGCTCCGACGCCTTCAAGCAGGCCGTTGACCGGGAGCTGGGCTACTTCGAGGAAGAACTGCGCATCGACCTGATCCGCCTGGCTGCGGCGGACAATGCCCGGCTGCATGAGCCTGCGCTGGTTTCGAAGGCCATTACCCGCCTGGTCTTCGCAGTCGGAGCGACCGCCATGGACACCCCGCCGGAGCGGGATGCCGAATTGGTCGAGCAACTGTCGCAGATGGTGCGCATGATCATCACCGGCTCGCGGGCGATAGCAGCGAAGTAGTCGGACTGCTGACGTTTGCCATAAAAAAACCCCGCCGAAGCGGGGCTCAATGGTTGCGCAAGTCTGCAGTCAGGCGAGAGGTTCGATATTCGAGGCCTGTGCGCCCTTCGGCCCTTGGGTCAGCTCATAGCTGACGCGCTGGCCTTCCTGCAGGCTGCGGAAGCCCTTGCTGTTGATGGCGGAGTGGTGCGCAAAGACATCAGCGCTGCCATCTTCCGGCGAGATGAATCCGAAGCCCTTGGCGTCGTTGAACCATTTCACGGTACCGGTCGGCATAACTCTGCTACTTCCTTGGTTGGGTGCGGGTAGTGGGGGACGTGCGCCGCGGCGCACGGGCGGAGTATGCAAACACCCGGGCCTGCTGGCAATCACCCGCGCGCGAGTTCCGCAACCAGTTCCGGTATCCCAGCGGAGGCCGCCTCCACGTTGGCCAGCACCTCGGCCATGGTGATCTCCTCGCCCGAGCCACAGCCGGCCGCCCAGTTGGCCACGATCGCCAGACAGGCATAGTCCAGCCCCAGCTCGCGGGCCAACGCGGCCTCGGGCATGCCGGTCATGCCCACCAGGTCGCAGCCGTCGCGCCGCATGCGGCTGATTTCCGCCCGGGTTTCCAGGCGCGGACCCTGGGTGGCCCCGTAGCAGCCCTGCTCGACCAGGCCGAGCCCGGTGGCCCGGGCCGCGGCAATGATCACGTGACGGAGCGTGAGAGTGTAGGGGTCGCCGAAATCAACGTGCAGCACCTCCCTGCCCGCTTCCTCGCAGATCTTGG
>JAJAZJ010000090.1 GCA_026785795.1 Pseudoxanthomonas sp. | reverse complement strand
TGCAGTGGCCGAACTGGGCGGCGCCGGCAGGCTGACGCTGACCGTCGCCAGTATCGCTCCACCCAGGCCTGTACCCCTGCGTATCCTGATGCTGCCGCTACCGGAAAGATTGTCGCGGGTCGAGAACAAGCCGGAAAAACTGACCCGGCGGGTCCGTGGGGGCGCAGCACCGCAAACCGGCACCTGGAACGCCTGGTAGAAGTCGTTGGCGCCATTGGCGATATCAAGGTAATGCTGCTGGACGCCCGCTCCCGCGCCTGCCCCGCCGTTGGAGGCATCGGATTGAGGTCCACCGTTGCCGTAGTTGTAGCCGCCGGGGCCATCCACCTTGACCACGTTCGAGGTACTGCCCGTGCCCAGCACCCAGGGGTTGATAGGGTGGCCAATGTTGTTGCCGAAGCCGGCGGGCGGGTTGTTCTCGAAACCCGGGTTGGCGATCAGGTTTTGCGCGTTGGCGACGAACGAAACTGACAGCAGCGCCAGCGAGGCCAGCGCAACGCGAAGACCGGTCAACATGTTTCTATGCTCCAGGCGCCCACGCTACGCCACAACACTGGGCGCGTTGCTGGAATCGGCACCGAGGTATCGGCAAGGCTGGCAGGATGCATGATCATTGCGGCAGGCCGCCCAGTCCGTCGTTGCACTCAGTACGTCCCGACCAGATTCAGGAATACGCCGCGATGGTCGTAGTCGAAATCGGTCAGGTCGTCAGTGAAGTCGGTGAAGTTGTAGCCCACGCCCACGCGGAAGTTGCGGTTGATATCGCGGTCCACGCCAACCAGGTACCCGCTTCGCGTGCCGCCTTCCTTGACGTCCAGCCAGCGATACTCCGCCAGCGCGTGCCACTGCTGCGGCAGCTCATAGCGCACCTGCCCGGACAGGAGCGTGGTGGCTGAATCCTGCCATTCCCCGGTTGCGCGTCCGAAGCGCACCTCGCCGTCACGACGCGCGGCCGTGGCCGCGAACTCCCAGTTCTGGTCCAGACGGTACACGCCTTCCACTGACAGGATCTGCGACTTCTGGTCGACTTCGGCGCCGCCCAGCTGGCCCAGCGTAGACAGATCGTAGAGATAGGTATAGCGACCGAACATGCCCCAGCGCGCGCTGTTCCAGGGCCGCCATGCAAAGCCGGCGTTGCCCTCGATGAAACGGGCACCGGCGGCCGCATCGCGCTCGTCCTCGGTTTCCGAGTAGTTCAGGCGTGCGGCCAGGCGGAAGCTTTCGTTGAACTTGTGGGTGAAGCGATTGCTGCTGACCCACTGTTCGCGCTGTTCTGCACCGGAGTCCTTGCGCCACTCCAGCTTGCTGTTCCAGCTGGTGTCCGGCGAAGTGCGCCCACCGCTGACGCTGACCGCACGCCGATCAATGTTGCCGCCTTCGCTATTGGTCAAGTCACCATCCTGCAGGGTGAAGCCCATGTTCCAGCCCTGCGACGGATAGAAATCCATGCCGTAGGTATGGGCCAGGCCGGACTCGCTGGGGGTCTTCAGGTACTGGCTTTCGTTGAACAGGTTGACCTGCTGCGACAGGCGCCAGCGTTGGCCAAGCGTCCAGCCGTTCTGGCGATTGGGGTTGAAAAGGGAGTCGTATTCGGTGCTGTCGGTAGAGAACGTGTATGCGCCGTACAGGCTGTGCTCGGGGCTGAGGCGGTACTCGGCGTTGACGCTGGCCGCGTCGCCGCGGTCACCTGAGGTTACTTCCGCACCCACCGTAGACAGGTCGCCGAAGAGATACTTGCCACCCACGGTCAGCGCATTGTTGTCCGCATACTGGCCGCCATCATCGTCCAGGGTCAGCTGGGCGGTGCCGTAAAGCTCCAGCGCCGTGCCAAAGCGATGCGCATAGCGCAACGCGCCCAATGTCCCGGCGTTGTCACCGCTGAGGCGCTGTTCTTCCACGCGACGGAGCTCGGCGCTCACGGTGCTGGCATCGTTGATGCGCCATTCGCCGGTGATCTGGGCCTGGGTAAGCGACTCGTCGCCGCGCTCTGCCTTGCTGACGCGTGAGTACAGGCGAAGGTTGGGCGTGAACTGGCCCAGCACCTCGGTGCCGTACTCGGTGATGTCCTGGCCCAAGTCGAAGCGGCTGATCGAATAGCCTGCATCCACATCGCGCCACCAGGCTCCGGCGCTCCAGTCGTGCGCGGTCCAGCCCAGCTCCTTGAAGTTGACGCGGGCTTCGACCAGCCTGGCCGTGCCATCGCGTGGACCAACCGGATTGAGCTGGGTAAAAGTGAAGCCACCGTTATCGGAGAAAAACACCGGGGCACTGTAGGACTCGGACTGGCTGTATTCCGCCTTCAGGTAGGTGCCCTTGCCGGCCTGAAGGGTGACATCCACGCCACCGAGCGTGTAGTCGTCGCCTGCGCGCTGCTCGTTGACGTAGGTGGCACCCACGCCGATGTGGTCACCGAACCAGTGCTTGCCGCGCAGTCCGGCGGTGGTGTCGTCCGGATCAAAACCATTCGGGACCCATTCGTAGTCCACCACCAGGCGTTGCTCGAAGCCATCCAGCGGTGTGTCGCGGGTCAGGGTGCTGATGTTCTCGCGGGTGATCTGGGCCAGCGGCCGGGTCAACAGCAGGCGTCCCTGTAGTTCGTCGATTTCGTAGTCGGTGCCGCGCTGCAGGGTAAAGCGGTTTTCCACGCGGCCCGTGGTCAGGTCGCGCACTTCCAGCACCACGATGTCGGAACCGGGCAGTACGTCGGTGTGGCGAAGGTAGTAAAGGCTGCCGCCGGTGCCGATGAATTCACTGTGGCCCGGCGCAGTCTGCGCCTGCGAGGCGAAGGCGCGCACTTCGGTGCCGGGATCGCCCCAGGCGTTGCTTGCCCGCGAGCGCCAGGTCAGCGCGGCGCCATACAGAGAGCGCACGTACTGCGCGTACTCGGTGCCGGTGAACCCGGTGTAGAAATTTCCCCACAGCGCCTGGTTCTTGTCCCAGTCCACGCGCACGTAGAAGCGACCCATGGTGTCGACGTCGCGATAGGTCGTGGAATCATCGCCGTAAACCGGGTAGTACAGATTTGGATCCAGGCGGCGGAACACATCCTGCGGATCGGCCTGGGTGAAGCCGTCGAACAGATGCTGCAGGTCGCGCTGGGTGGTGTCGGCCTGTGCGGTCACCAGGTACTTGCCCTGCAGCTTGGCCTTGCCGTAGAAGGCCAGGCGGCCATCGCTGATCACGTCATCATCGTAACGGCTGTCGACCAGGAACGGCGCGTTGGAGCCGCTGATCTCGTTCTGGGCGAAGGTCACATCGGCCAGGCCCACGGCGAAGAAATACTTGCCGGTGACGTCGATATCAAGCGACTTGGACAGGATGTTTGCGGACGGCGCGGCGGCGGGCTGCCCATCCAGGCGGGGAGCGCCGCCCTGAAGTTCGATTTCAAACCTTTGCCGGCCCACCGGGACCAGGTACTCGGCCACGAACTTGCGCTCCAGGTCCACCGGGTAGTTTTCACCGTTGATGACCAGCGTATAGCCATCGGGCAGGTTGCGGCCCTGGATGCGGACCCGGGAACCATAGATGGGGATGTTCTGCTGGCGCAGCCCGTTGCCGGCGAACACGCTCTCGACCAGGCTTTGGGTCTGCGCCTGCTCGGCGGTCAGGCCGGTACCCAGAAAACGTTCGGCGCTGGTGCGCAGGACCTGGTTACCGCGCTCGGCTTCTTCCGGCTTCACCAGCTGCAGGGTGCGTGGGTAGGTTTCATCGAAGTTGCCGCTGGCGTCATAGGCGCGCAGCACGTAAACCAGCTCATCGCCGGCGCGCAGGTTCAGATCCGCCGCCAGCTTGCCATCCCATTCCACCTGGCTGACGTTTGACACTTCGATGGGGAATTGCGCGACCGGCGCGATCAGGTCGCCATCGGTGCTGCGGAACAGGGTCAACTCGAACCGTTCCACGAAGGCCGCATAGTTGCCGCGCACGTAGAACTGCACCGGCTTGACGATCGCGCCACCATCTAAAGCAACCATGCCAGGCGCGGAAACGGAGAGCTCGGGTTGGCCCAGGCTGGGGTCTTCGGTCGCCCAGATCACGCCACTATTGGGCAGCGCAATGGAGAACTTGCCCGTAGCCACGGCCTTGGCCGGCTGCTCGACACCCACCGTGGCCCGACGGTCTGGCTGCAGCTGCTCGGATGAGGAGCGTTCGTTGGTGTCCTGGGTCACCGGCTGCTTGAAGCTGCGCGTACGCAGCTTGAACAGCAGCCCTTCCTTGGCGCTGCAGCCGGTATCACTGCACTCCAGTGTCGCGAGTACTGGCGACGCGTCTGCCGCCTGGCCGGCGTCCTGCGCCGAAGCCAGTGGCGCCGTGCTCGCGAGCAGGCCGATCAGGGCGCAATCCAGCAACTTCATCTTCATCTTCTTCATGGTCCGGGCCCCTTACTTTCGCTTCACGCCGACAGGGGCTGTCGGATTGCTGTTGACATCAACGCGTACCCGCGCGCGCACTTCCGGACTCAATCGTTGTTCCAGCGCCTCATAGACGGCCTGCGCGCGGCGAAGTCCCAGCGCGGCGTTGTGCGCATTGGACGCACGCACATCGGCGTGGCCCACGACCGCGACGCTGCCGCCGCCCAGCGCATCCAGCGCCTTGGCAATCCGGTCCAGCAGCGGCAGGAATTCGGGCCGGATAACCGACATGTCGGTATCGAACAGGACCTCACCCAGCAGGTAGCCGCCCTCGCCCACTCCAACTACAAGGGAGTCCGGGTCGCTGGCATTGGCGCGCACGTTGATGGCCAGGCTGCCTGCCGCCTCTGCCGGCAGCTGCTTCAGCAGCGCGGTCTTCAGCGCATTGGCACGGTCAAACGCCAGCGCCTCGGTCGTCCCGTTTGCGCTGATCACAACTTCGCCGCCGCCGTGCTCGACGACCTTGGCCGCGATCCTGTCGATGGCCTCCTGGTATTCAGGCCGCACCGCCGCACTGCCCGGCGCGAAGAAAACGTCACCAAGCTCCATTTCCAACTGCTGGGTGCCGCCGCCGATTTCTACGACCGGCAGCTTCACGCTCCAGTCGAAGCGCACCGGCAGGCCCGGGGTGACCCGGCGCAACAGCGGGTTGTCGCTGGTGAACACGCTGCCCGACGGCAGGGTGGACGGGTCGACCTTGAGGATGAAGTTGCGCCCGCGCTCCCACGCGCCGCTAGGTACGCCAGCGAGGTGGAAGCGACCGAACTGATCGGTCTCCATCAGCAGACCTTCCACCGATGCAATACGCAC
>JAJAZJ010000089.1 GCA_026785795.1 Pseudoxanthomonas sp. | reverse complement strand
GCACACGTCCAGCGGCAGCGCTTCGCCATCGTCCACCACCACTTCCTTGTACTGGCGGTAGATGCGCTTGGGCTCCATGTAGATCACCGGATCCGGATCGCGGATCGCGGCCAGCAGCAGGCCATAGGCGCGCTGCGGCGATGACGGCAAGACCACACGCAGGCCGGGCACGTTGGTGAAGATCGACTCGTTGGCTTCGGAATGGTGCTCGGGCGCGCGAATGCCGCCGCCCCACGGCACCCGCAGCACCATCGGGCAGTGCAGGCGCCCCCGGGTGCGATAGCGCATGCGTGCAGCGTGGCAGATCAGCTGGTCGACCATCGGATACATGAACCCGTCGAACTGCGCCTCGGCCACCGGCTTCATGCCCATTGCCGCCATGCCCACGGTCAGGCCGGCGATGGTGGTTTCGTCCAGCGGCGTGTCGATAATGCGTTCGGAACCGAAACGCTGCAGCAGCCCGGCGGTGGCGCGGAATACGCCGCCGTTGATGCCCACGTCTTCGCCCAGCACCACCACCGAATCGTCGTGGGCGATTTCCCAGGCCAGCGCCTGGGTGATGGCTTCGATCAAGGTGATGGGCGTGGTGGTTTCCGTCACGTTGCCGCCTGCATCGGTTGCCGAGGCTGCAGTGGCGGGATTGGCCGTTTCCACGTTCATGGGCGACCCTCGGCAGCGATGGCTGCGGCGCGCTGGGCCAGCAGTTCCGGCGGCGGATCTGCGTACAGATAGTCGAACATCGCCTCGACCGGCTGCACCGGTGTTTCCAGGTAGGCGTTGACCTCGATATCCACCAGGCGCCCGCATTCTTCCTTCCACGCCGTTTCCTCGGCCTCGCTCCACGCGCCGCGCGCGCCGAGCCAGGTGCGCAGGCGGGTAATCGGATCGCGCTGCCAGGCCGCCTTTACTTCCGCATCGTCGCGATAGCGGCGCGCGTCGTCGGCGGTGGTGTGGTCGCCAAGGCGATAGGTCACGAACTCCAGCACGCTGGTGCCTTGGCCGCTGCGTGCGCGCTCGGTGGCAATGCGCATGGCTTCCAGCACCGCGATCAGGTCGTTGCCATCAACCTGCAGGCAGAACGTGCCACCGGCAATGCCTTTCTGCGCAAGCGTCTGTGCCCCGGTCTGTGCCGAACGCGGCACCGAGATCGCCCAACCGTTGTTGATCACGCACAGCACCAGCGGCAGCTGGTAGGCGCCGCCGGAGTTCAGCGCAGCGTAGAAATCGGTCTTCGAGCTGCCGCCGTCGCCGCAGGTGCTCACGGCGATGCGGTCCTCACCGCGCAGCTTGAACGCCAGCGCAGCCCCGGCCGCGTGCAGGCACTGGGTGGAAATGGGCACGCACCAGGAAAAGTCGTGGCGCGGCACCGCGAAATCGTTGCCGCGCTCGTCGCCGCCCCAGTACAGCAGCACCTCCCGCGGGCGCACGCCGCGCATGAACTGCGCGCCATACTCGCGGTAGCTGGGCGCGAAAGTATCCTGCGGACGCATGCATGCACCAATGCCGACATGGGTGGCCTCGTGGCCCAGGCAGGAAGCGTAGGTGCCCAGCTTGCCGGTACGCTGCAGGGCCACAGACTTGGTATCGAACACGCGCACGAACAGCATCTGCTTGAACAGCTCCAGCAGGCGCGGGATATCGCCGGCGATTTCGGGCAGCTCATCGCGGACGAGGGTGCCGTCCGGCCCCAGGTATTGCAGGTAGTCGATCTGGAATTGCGCGGCGATGCTCATCGCGGGGTAGTCCTTTTGCTGTGTGCGTCGATCATATCGGCACCATGTTAAATAACCTTGACTTGAAAGCCGTCTTGCAGCGCAGCAATGTAGCGCGCATGCAGCGGCGCACGGCGGCGGGCCGTTGCGGCTCGCAGGTGCTTGGCGCAGGTGGAACCGCTACCATGGCGCGTCCCATCCGACAGGCAGCGCATGAGCATCCAGGACAACCAGCGGCCGCTGGAAGAAGGCATCCACACCGACCTGGCCGGGCGCATGACCTACGGTGGCTACCTGCGCCTGGATCGCCTGCTTTCGGCACAGCAGCCAGTCTCCAGTCCGGCGCATCACGACGAGATGCTGTTCATAGTCCAGCATCACGTGGCCGAGCTGTGGATAAAGCTGCTGATCCATGAACTGCGCGCGGCCATTACCTGCCTGCAGCAGGACCAGCTGGATCCCTTGCAGAAGATCCTGGCGCGGGTCAAACAGGTGCAGCGGCAGCTGTACGAACAGTGGTCGGTGCTGGAAACCCTGACTCCGGCCGATTACCTGCAGTTTCGCGACGTGCTGGGCCCGGCCTCCGGTTTCCAGTCGCTGCAGTACCGGGTGCTGGAGTTCCTGCTGGGCAACAAGAATGCAGGCATGGTGGCCGTGTTCGCACATGATCCCGCGGGCAGTGCGGAGCTGGAGGCCGTGCTGCGCGCGCCCAGCCTGTATGACGAGTTCCTGCGCTATCTGCATCGCCATGGGCACGCCATTCCCGCCAGCTGCGTGGAGCGTGACTGGTCGCTGCCGCATGCGCGCGAGCCGCGCCTGATACCGGTGTTCAAGGCCATCTACGAAGACACCGATACCCACTGGGAGGCCTACGCCACCTGCGAGCAGCTGGTGGACGTGGAAGTCAGCTTCCAGCTGTGGCGCTTCCGGCACATGAAGACGGTGGAGCGCATCATCGGTTTCCGTCGCGGCACCGGCGGCAGTTCGGGCGTGGGGTTCCTGAAGCAGGCGCTGGAGCTGACGTTTTTCCCGGAATTGTTCGAAGTACGTACCGTGCTGGGCCAGCCCGATTGAACGATGGGCTGCTAGGATTGGGCCAGGAAACCACTAGAGCGAGCAAGCGATGAGTGCTGCTACCCCCCAAATCCCCGCGCCGCGGGGCTGGATCACGCGATTCCTGGACTTGGTGGAACGCCTGGGCAACAAGCTGCCCGACCCGGCGGTGCTGTTCCTGTTGCTGAT
This sequence comes from Pseudoxanthomonas sp., assembly GCA_026785795.1. GTDB lineage: Bacteria > Pseudomonadota > Gammaproteobacteria > Xanthomonadales > Xanthomonadaceae > Pseudoxanthomonas_A. The sequence goes on along the minus strand of JAJAZJ010000089.1, from coordinate 5,494 downwards.
GCTGGCGGTATGGCTGGTATCGGCGCTGTTGTCCAGCGTGGTCTTCACCGAGATCGACCCGCGCAGCGGTGACCCGATCCAGATCAAGAACCTGCTGGCCGGCACCAGCTTCACCACGTTCATGGCCGACATGGTGCGCACTTTCGTCAACTTCGCCCCATTGGGCGTGGTGCTGGTGGCGATGCTGGGCCTGGGCGTGGCCGAGCATACCGGCTTCATCAATGCCGGGCTGCGCTCGATCCTGTCAGTCACCCCGAAGATGCTGCTGACCCCGGTGCTGATCGCGGTGGGCATCCTCAGCCATGTGGCCGTCGATGCTGGCTACGTGCTGGTCATCCCGCTGGGCGCGGTGATCTTCTATGCCGCCGGCCGCCACCCGCTGGCGGGCATCGCGGCGGCATTCGCCGGCGTTTCGGGCGGATTCTCGGCCACCTTCATTCCTTCCAGCCTGGACCCGCTGCTGGCCGGACTGACCCAGGAAGCTGCCCGGATCATCGACCCGGCGGTGACCATCAACCCGCTCAACAATTATTTCTTTACCACCGCCTCCTCCGCGCTGGTGATCGCCGTGGGCTGGTACCTGACCGACCGGGTGATCGAACCACGCCTGCGCAACACGCAGGTGGATGGCGACGTAAGCCAGCTGCCGACGCTGGAAGCGCTGCAGGCCCACGAGCGCAAAGGCCTGCTGTGGGCGGTGCTGGCGATGCTTGTCGGCATCCTGCTACTGGTGGCCAGCGCACTGCCCGCCGCTTCGGCCTGGCGCGCGCCCGCTGACCTTGCCCCAGACATCGCTGGGGAGCTGCTGGTGTCGCAGGCGCCGCTGATGCAGTCCATCGTCGCCCTGATCTTCGTGTTCTTTCTGGTGCCTGGCGTGATCTACGGCGTGGTGGCGGGCACGGTGAAGAACCGCCGTGATGTCATCACCGGCATGAGCAAGGCGATGAGCGGCATGGGCTACTACATCGTCATGGCCTTCTTCGCCGCGCAATTCATCTATGCCTTCGCCCAGAGCAACTTGGGCGCCCTGCTCGCGATCAAGGGTGCCAACGCACTGCAGGTCATGGGCCTGCCGATGGGCGTAACGCTGGTCGGGATCGTGCTGCTGTCGGGCACGGTCAACCTGCTGGTGGGGTCGGCGTCGGCCAAGTGGGCGCTGATCGGTGCGATCATGGTGCCGATGCTGATGCAGCTGGGGGTCTCGCCCGACCTGACCCAGGCCGCCTACCGGGTGGGCGACTCCAGCACCAACATCATTACTCCGCTGCTGCCGTACTTCCCGCTGATCGTGGTGTTCTGCCAGCGCTACGTGAAGTCTGCCGGCATCGGCACCCTGCTGGCCCTGATGTTGCCGTACTCGATCGCCCTGCTGGTGCTGTGGACCGCGTTCCTGCTGGGCTTCTGGGCGCTGGGAATTCCGTTGGGCTTCGACGCAAGTTACACCTATCCCGCGACGCCCTAGGCGGGGTAATCAACGGTGCCGCGCGCAGGCCGGCCACGCGGCGGGCCGGCCAAGCGCGGTTTCTACGCCCGCTTGAGCGTCACCGCCAGGGTCTTGCGCGCTATTCCCCTGACCGCGCTTCCGCGTTAGTGTGCAGGTTTTACCAAGCCGCCGATTTGGCGGCCGTCCACTGTCCGGAGACCGCCACACGTGTCCAGCCTTCCTGCCACCGCCGAAGACGGCAAGACCTTCCTGGGCCATCCTCGCGGCCTGTATATGCTGTTTTTCGCCGAAATGTGGGAACGCTTCTCCTACTACGGCATGCGCGCACTGCTGGTGCTGTACCTGACCAAGCACTGGCTGTTCTCCGACGGCGAAGCGTCGATGGTGTACGGCGCCTACACCGCGCTGGTGTACATCACGCCGGTGATCGGCGGTTACCTTGCCGACAAATACCTTGGCCAACGCAAGGCGGTGCTGTATGGCGCGGTGTTGCTGACCATTGGCCACTTCCTGATGGGCTTCGAAGGCGACGGCGGGCAGGGTACCCCGGCGCTCAACATGTTCTGGCTGGCCTTGGCCTTCATCATCGTCGGCTCAGGCTTCCTTAAGGCCAACATCTCGGTGATGGTGGGACAGCTGTATCCGCGCACCGACGTGCGCCGTGACGGTGCGTATACGATCTTCTACATGGGCATCAACCTTGGCGCGTTCCTCGGTGCTTTGCTGTGTGGCTACCTCGGCGAAACCTACGGCTGGAAATACGGCTTCGGCGCTGCAGGCGTGGGCATGCTGCTTGGACTGATCGTATTCGTGATTGGCAGGCCGTTGCTGCAGGGCCGGGGAGAATCCAGCGTGCCGGCCAAGCTGCGTGAGCGCGTCGCAGGCGTGCCCTTCGAGTGGTTGCTGTACGCCTTCGGCATCGTAATCGTGGTGATCTGCTGGTGGATGGTGCAGAACCAGAAGGTGGTGGGCTGGGCCTTGTTCGCCAGCGGCATCATCCTGCTGGCCTACGTGATCAGGGTGGCGATGAAGCTGGATCGCCACGCGCGGGACCGTATCTTCGCGGCGATGATCCTGATGATCGGTTCGGTGCTGTTCTGGTCATTGTTCGAGCAGGCAGGCTCGTCTCTCAACCTGTACACGGATCGCTACGTGGACCGCAACATGTTTGGCTGGGAAGTGCCGGCCTCGATGTTCCAGTCCATCAACGCGTTCTACATCATCCTGCTGGCCCCTTTCTTCGCGATGCTGTGGACCGCGCTGGGACGGAGGAACCTTGAGCCGTCCGCACCGGCAAAGTTCGGCCTGGCGATGATCCAGCTTGGCTTCGGTTTCCTCGTGCTGGTGGCGGGTGCCGCGGGTGTGGCCACCGGCAACATGACGCCGGTGCTGTTCATCTTCCTGATCTACCTGTTGCACACCACCGGCGAGCTGTGCCTGTCGCCAGTGGGCCTGTCTGCCATGAACCGTCTGGCGCCTGCGCAAATGGCCAGCCTGATCATGGGCTGCTGGTTCTTCGCATCGGCCGCCGGTAACTTCGTTGCAGGCCTGATCGCGAAGGCGACTGGCTCCGAAGCCGCCTCGGGTGAAAATGCCGCGCAGCAGGTTGTGCTGGAGGTGTACAGCACGATCGGCTGGGTAGCGGTAGTGGTCGGTATTGGTTTCCTGTTTGTGTCGCCGCTGATCAAGCGCCTGATGCACCTGGACACCCTGCGTGATGCCGACGATGTGCTGGCCGGGCAGGAGGCGATCGGCGAACCGGCTGCCGCCGGTGTGCAGGTGGAGCGCGAGACCCGCTGATCTGGCTGCATCAGCGGTGGTGAAGACAACGGCGGCTCTGGCCGCCGTTGTTGTGTGCAGCAGCTGCGCGGTTCAGTGTTGCGCTTTCAGTCATGGCCGACGATCAGGCCTACGCCGGCGCTGAGCTTGTGCAACAGGGCATCCAGCTGGGCGCGCTCGTCCGCATCCAGCTCGTTCAGCAGCTGGCGCTCGCATTCCAGCGTCATCGGCGCCACTTGGTCGTACACCGCATAGCCGGCTTCGGACAGGGCCAGCACGGACCGTCGGCGGTCATCGCCGTGCGTGTGGCGCTGGATGAAGCCGCGCTGCAGCAGCCGCGCAACTGCGCGACTGACCGCTACCTTGTCCATCGCCGTGCGCTCGGCCACCTCGCTTGCGGACAGATCGGGATAGCGGCCCAGCACCGCCATGGTCCGCCATTCGGTCACCCCCAGCCCGAAGCGCTGCCGGTACAGGCCCGAGATGGTCTGACTGACGCGATTGGAAAGCACGCTGAGCCGGTAGGGGAGGAAGTGCTCCAGGTCCAGGCGAGCATGGTCCGGCTGGGCAGCGCTCTGGTCAGGAATCTGGTGAGGACTAGGGATAGCATCCGGGGACATTGGCGCACCGCAGCTTGTAATTGGTTTCATATGAAACTATAACGTGTGCTCCCGGGAATCAAGCCTGATGGAGGCAAACCCCATGAACGCCCAGCCCAATCTTGGCATGCAGGTCACCACGTTCGTGAACCCGATGGGGATCGACGGCTTTGAATTCGTGGAATTCGCTGCACCTCAGGGCCAGGCCGACCTGCTGCACCGCCATTTCCAGCGCATGGGCTTCAGCGCCGTGCTGCGCCACAAGACCCGCGCGATCACGGTCTACCGCCAGGGCGGAGTCAATTTCCTGGTCAACGAGGACCCGGATTCTTTCGCCGCCGATTTCGCGCGCGCCCACGGCCCCAGCGCCTGCGGTTTCGCAATCCGCTTCCAGAAACCCGGCGATGAAGTGCTGCAGATAGTGTTGGGCAACGGTGGCGAAGCGGTCGAGCACAAGGCCGACACGCGCGCCGTGGATGCGCCGGTGGTCAAGGGCATCGGCGACTGCATGCTGTACCTGGTCGACCGTTATGGCGACAAGGGCAACATGTATGACGACTACGTGCCGGTGCAGGGCGCCGAGCAGCATCCGCAGGGATTTGGCCTGACCTTCATTGACCACCTCACCCACAACCTGTACTTCGGCAACATGCAGAAGTGGTCTGACTACTACGAGCGCCTGTTCAACTTCCGCGAGATCCGCTACTTCGACATCAAGGGCGCCAAGACCGGGCTGGTGTCCGAGGCGATGACCGCACCGGACGGGGTGGTGCGAATCCCCTTGAATGAATCCAACGACCCGAAGTCGCAGATCAACGAATACCTGGACAGCTACAAGGGTGAGGGCATCCAGCACATCGCCTGTTTCACCGACGACATCTATGCCACGGTGGAAGCCATGCGCGAGCGGGGCGTGATGTTCCTGGATACGCCCGAGTCCTATTTCGAGGTCATCGACCAGCGCATCCCCGACCACGGCGAGGACGTGCCGCGCCTGGCCCGCAACAAGATCCTGATCGACGCCGATCCGGAGACCAAGCAGCGCAAGCTGTTGCAGATATTCACCCAGAACGCGATTGGCCCGATCTTCTTCGAGATCATCCAGCGCAAGGGCAACGAGGGCTTCGGCGAGGGCAACTTCCAGGCCCTGTTCGAAAGCATCGAGCGTGACCAGATGAGTCGCGGGGTGCTGTGATGCCCTGGAGCCCCTCTCCCACCGGGAGAGGGGTTGGGGAGAGGGACGGCCAAGCCTTCTCGTTTCCGACAGATTGAAGAGTGGATCAGGGAGGACGGTCAGCCCAGGATGAACAACCCGAATCTGCCGACGAACACGCTCGATCATGCCAAGCGATTGCGCAAAGACATGACGGATGCTGAACGCATACTGTGGCAACACCTGCGCGCCGGGCGACTGGCAGGCATGAAGTTTCGTCGCCAGCATCCCGTGCCACCATTCATCGTCGATTTTTGTTGTATCGAGGCGAGCCTGGTGGTGGAACTGGACGGATCGCAGCACTCGCAGGACGTGGATGCTGGAAGAACGCGGTACTTGAAGTCGCAGGGTTGGCGGATAGTCCGATTCTGGGATAGCGATGTATTGAAGGAAACCGAGGCGGTACTCGAGGCGATCTGGAACATGGTCGCCCGACCAGCCCTCTCCCCAACCCCTCTC
>JAJAZJ010000088.1 GCA_026785795.1 Pseudoxanthomonas sp. | reverse complement strand
CTCGATCTCCAGGTCACGGCGCAGCGGGTAGTGCTGAAGTCCGTCGTCGCAAACCACCACGTCGCAGCCTTCCGCAACCAGCGCCCTGGCCGCACGGTTGCGGTTGCGGTCCACGCGTAGCTTGGCCCCCGTGCGGCGCGCGATGAGGACCGGCTCGTCGCCGCCCTGCTGCGTGGGAGTCTGGGCTTCCACCCATGCGGGGGTGTCCTCGTCTGCACGGCCATAGCCGCGGCTGGCCACGCCCGGCTGCCAGCCGGCGGCCTGCAGTCGCTGGACCAGGGCGATGGTCAGCGGGGTCTTGCCGGTGCCGCCCACCGATACGTTGCCGACCACGATCACCGGTACGCTGGCGCTGCGGCTGCGCAGCAGCCCGGCCCGGAACAGCCGGCGGCGGAGCGCGATGGCGCCGCCATACACCGCCGCCAGCAGCCGTGCATGCAGCGGTGGTGCAGCGTCGCCGTACCACCACGCCGGCGTCTTGTCCTGCAGCTTGCTCACCCGGCCTCGCGGAACTGCATGCCGTGCAGGTGCGAATACAGCCCGCCCCGCGCCAGCAGGTCAGCATGGGTGCCCTGCTCCACCAGCCTGCCGTGGTCCAGCACCAGCACCTGGTCGGCATGCTCGATGGTGGACAGGCGGTGCGCGATCACCAGCGTGGTGCGGTCGGGCATCAGCTTCATCAGCGCGTTCTGCACCAGCCGTTCGGATTCGTTGTCCAGCGCTGCGGTAGCCTCGTCCAGGATCAGGATCGGCGCATCACGCAGGATCGCGCGGGCAATGGCCAGGCGCTGGCGCTGGCCGCCGGACAGCAGCGCGCCGTTCTCGCCGATCGGGGTCAGCAGCTGGTCGGGCAGGCGGGCGATGAACTCCCACGCGTTGGCCGCTTCGGCCGCCTCGCGGATGCGCCCGTCGTCGGCTTGCGCACCGTAGATGATATTGGCCGCCACACTGTCGTCGAACAGCATCACCTTCTGCCCCACCAGGGCGATCTGCCGACGCAGGTCGGCCAGGCGATAGTCGTCCAGAGGCACGCCATCCAGGGTCACCACCCCGGCACTGGGCTGGTAGAAACGCGGCACCAGCCGTACCAGGCTGGTTTTGCCGCTGCCCGAGCGACCCACGATCGCGGTTACCGTGCCGGGCCGCGCGGTGAAACTGATGTCGTGCAGCACCGCGCCGTCATGGCCGGGATAGGTCAGCGATACATGGTCGAAAACCAGCTCGCCGCGTGCGCGGCCCAGGCTGACCGCGCCCTGGTCAGCTTCTTCCTGCGAGTCGAGGATGGCGAACAGGCGCTCGGCCGCGGCCACGCCGCGCGAGATCGAAGTCTGCACGCTGGTTACCCGGCGCAACGAAGGAATGATGGCCATCATCGCGGTCATCAGCAGCACGAACTGGCCCGCGTTCAGGCGTCCGGCCATGGCCTCGGTGGCGGCAATGGCGACTATCGCAGCCAGCGCCAGCGCGGCCAGGAACTGGACCAGGGCCGAGGCCGTGGCCCGGGTGGTCTCGACCTTCATGTTGAGACCCAGGATGCGGTTGACCAGCTGCGAATAGCGCCTGGATTCCAGCGCCTGGGCGCCGTGCACCTTGACGTCCTGCTGCGCGCCCAGCGACTGTTCCGCGCTTTGCGCCATGCGCCCCATGCCATCCTGGATGCCGCCGCTGATACGCCGGTAGCGCTTGCCCACGTACCACACGATCACCCCGATCAGCGGCGTGACCAGCAGCATCGCCAGGGTCACCCTGACGCTGGTGTGCAGCATCAGGCCCAGCAGGAACACGATGGTCAGCCCGTCAGTGATCATCGCCTTGAGCGCGTTGGAGCTGGCTTCGGTGACCTGCTCGGTGTCGAAGTTCAGTCGGCTGACCATGGCCGGCGTGGACTCGACGTCGAAGTGCGAGGACGGCAGGCGCAGGTACTTGGCCAGCACCTGCTCGCGCAGGTCACGCACCACGCTGCGCCCGGTGCGCGCCATCCCGTAGTCGGTCACGAAGGTGGCCAGGCTGCGCACCAGGAAGATGCTGATGATCGCCAGCGGCAGGGTGAACGCCATTTCGGCCGTGGGCGCTACGAAACTGTTGGTCAACGGCTCCATCAGGCGCACGAACGCGGCACCGGCCACCGCTTCGATCAGCATGCCCACCAGGGCCGCCGAAAGGTAGGGCCAGTATCGCCCGGTATAGCCCAGCAGGCGCCTGTAGATGGGCCAGACGGGTGCCTGCGCCGTGTTCACCTGCGCTGCTCGGGTGCGGTGGCGATTGAGATGCGGCGGAAGCCGAGCTGGCCCAGCGCGTCCAGCGCCGTGACCACGGCCTGGTGCGGGGTGCGGGCATCGGCGCGCAGCAGCACCGGGCGGGAACGGTCCTCCCCCGCGGCCGTGGCCAGTGCCTGCTTCAGCGCATCAATGTCGGTGCGCAGCACTTCCTGGTCACCGACGAAATAGCGACCGTCGGCATTGATCAACACACTAAGCGACTGGACCGGGTCGGCGGCCGGTTCAGAGCTGGCGCTGGGCAGCTGCAGCTGCAGGGTGGAGCGTGAATCAAAGGTCGTGGTGATCACGAAAAAGATGATCAGCACCAGGATCACGTCGATCAACGGCACCAGGTTGATTTCGGGTTCGTCCCCGGCGCCCTGATTGCTGATGCGCATGCAGGTCAGGCCTGCACGGGCGCGGCTGGCGCAAGGCCCCGCGCAGCGCGGGCGCGCGCGGCCATGGCGACCTTGCTGTCCAGCGCGTCCAGCAGCGCGGTGGCGGCCTGCTCCATCTCGATCACGTAGCCGCCAATGCGGCCGCGGAAATAGCGATGGAACATGAGCGCGGGGATAGCCACGATCATGCCGGTGGCGGTGCATACCAGCGCCTTGCCGATACCGCCAGCGAGCTGGTTCACGTCGCCCACGCCCTGGTCAAGGATGCCCAGAAACATCTGGATCATGCCCACCACGGTGCCCAGCAGGCCCAGCAGCGGACCGGCTGCCGCGATCGTGCCCAGGGTGTTCAGGTACTTCTCCATCCGGTGCGCCAGATGGCGGCCGCTGTCTTCCAGCCGTTCGCGGATCTGCTCACGGGGCCGGTGACGTGCGTCCAGCGCCGTGGCCAGCAGTGCGCCGAGCGGCGAATTGCGGCGCAGGGATTCGATATGCGCCGGGTCCAGCTGTCCGCGCGCCGCCCAGCTGCGCACTTCATCAGCCAGGCCCGGAGGCATCACTTCCTTGCGCCGCAGGGTCCAGAACCGCTCGACGATGATCGCCAGCGCCACCACGGCCAGCAGCAACAGGGGAATCATGGGCCAGCCGCCAGCCTTGACCAATTCCAGCACGTTCAGTCCTCCGGCACCTGTGGCCGCTTGTTCACAGGCCGATAGGATAGCGTAGCTGCCTGTCGCACCCGCACCGCATCCCACAAACGCGCTCGCTGGCTGCGCCGTTCCCGCACCGCGATGCCGCTGGACTGCAGGCGGACAGTGATGGCACCGCTCTCGGCAGTGGTGAGGACCCGGGCGCCCTGGCCCTGCCAGCGCTCCACCACCTGGGGCTTGGGATGGCCGAAGCGGTTACCGAACCCGGCCGACACCAGGGCCAATTGCGCGCCGCTGGCGGCGACGAAGGCCGGATCCGACGAACCTGCGCTACCGTGGTGGGCGGCAAGCACCACCTCGGCTCGCACCGCCTGGGGCTCGCGACGGACCAGCGCGCGCTCGATCACTTCGCCGATGTCGCCGGTGAGCAGCAGGGCGCCGTGTGCGGTGGCAACCCGCAGCACGCAGCTGGCCTCATTGCCCAGGTACGGGAAATACGGGGTGGGATGGAGCATCTGGAAACGCACCCCGTCCCACTCCCAGCGCTCTCCCGCCACGCAGGCGGCATCCGCGTCGATTGGCGAGCCCTCCGGTGCGAGCGACCTGCCAATCGGCAGCGCCCTGCGCACGGCGTCGAAGCCCCCGGCATGATCATTGTCGCCGTGGCTGATCACAGCGGCATCCAGCCTGACGATGCCCAGGGCACGCAGGGCCGGCACCACCGCACGTTCGCCCGCATCAAACCCATCGCGCACGGCTGGGCCTGCGTCGTACAGCAAAGTGTGGTGGCGGGTGCGCACCACCACCGCCTGGCCCTGGCCAACATCAACCAGCAGCAATTCCGCCTCGCCGTGTGCAGGCAGCTGCCGGTCCGGCCACAGCAGCGGCAGCCACAGCAGCGCGGCCAGCGCCTTGCCGGGCACGCCCTGCGGCAGCAGCAGCCAGAACGCACCCAGCAGGGCCAGCGGAAGCGCGAACCACTGCGGCTCCGGCAGCCACCACAGCGCAAAGCGACTGGCTGACAGCCGCTCGAACAGCGGCCAGCTCAGGTCGAAACACCACGCCGCCGCCAGCCAGGCCCAGATGCCCCACCCTTCACGCACGGCCTCCAGCGCGGTGCCCATCAACGACAGTGGCACCACCACCAGACTCCACCACGGAATCGCCACCAGATTGGCCAACGGCCCGGCCGGCGAAGCCTGGCCAAACAGGATCGCGGTCAGGGGCAACAGCCCGATCGTGGCCACGCCCTGCGCGGCGAGGAACGCGCGTGCCCAGTGTTCGCTATGCGGCAGGCACCACACCAGCCAGGCAACGCCGGCAAAACTCAGCCAGAAACCCGGGGCGAGCACCGACAGGGGATCGAACAGCAGCACCGCAATGGCTGCCAGGGCCAGTGAAACAGCCACCGTGGCAGGCCGCCGCGACAGCCGCGCAATCACCACCACCGCAATCATCAGCACCGTGCGCACCGTAGGCAGCGCGAAACCGGCGACCGCCGCATACACGCACGCACCCGCCAGTGCGGCTGCTCCGGCCGCCTGAGGCCTGGGCACCCACCGCGCGCATCGCGGGAACAACCGCCACAGCCCTGCCCCGACCAGGGCGAAGAATCCGGCCACCAGGCCCACGTGGAAGCCGGAGATCGCGATAAGGTGGGTCAGGCCGGTGGCGCGCAGGATCTCCCAGTCACGATCGCCCAGGAACCTCGTGTCGCCCAGGGCCAAGGCGCGGACATAGCGCGACGAGGCCGCCGGCACACTGGCTTCGATTCGTGAGGAAATGCGTTCACGCCAGCGGTTGATACCGCGCGCTTCTGCCAGCTGCACGGCGGTGTGTGGATCGCGCACGTAGCCGGTGGCGGCGATGCGCTGGGCAAGCGCATGTCGTTCGCTGTCGAAGACCCCGGGACTGGCCAGGCCACGGGGCGCACGCACCCGCACCTGCATCCGCATCCGCGCCCCCGCCTGTAGCTGCAGGCGCGGGCCTGGAGCGATGGCGCCATAGGCGTCAAACCAGGCCAGCTGCAGCAGCCGTCCGCGTAGTGGAGTTGGCTGCGCGGAGTTGTCATCGACGCGGAACTGGAACCGCGTGCGGCGCACGTCGGCCTCGGGAAGATTGACGATTCTTCCCTCGATCACCAGGTCGCGCTGTTCCCACTGCGGAGGAAGGCGTGCCGAGAGCACCGCGGACGCATGCAGCCCAGCCCAGCAGAATCCCAGCACCAGCGCGCCAGCCCAGCGCGCCTCAGGGCCGCGCCACCACCAGGCCAGACCGGGCAGCAGCAACAGTCCCAGCAGCGGCCACGGAAACAAGGCTGGCATGAGCAGGCAAGTGGCCACCCCGGCCACGAGGGCGATGGCGCTGCCCACGCCGAGCGGGCGGCTGCTGCCTGGACTGACTGCGGACATGGCGACCCTTCAAGACCGTGCACCTGCGCCAGCCGTACCGCATACGGAATCATTCCGGATGAGCTGACTGGCACGATCATGATGTCGGCCGGCCCGCTGCCGGCACCATCAGCAGACCCGTCGCTCGCAGGTAGGAAAAACCCGCGGCTGGTGCAGCGGTTCCGGACGGCCTGCTCAGGCCTCGGCGGCGGGCAGTTCCCGCAAGCGCCCCTGGTGCAGCTCCAGCACCCGATCCAATCGCCTGGCCAGGCGCCGGTCGTGGGTCACCAGCACCAGGCTGGTCCGCTGTGCGCGGTTGAGTTCCAGCATCAACTCGAACACGTTGGCGGCGGTCTTCCCGTCAAGGTTGCCGGTAGGCTCATCGCCCAGCACGCACGCTGGCTGGTTGACCAGTGCACGCGCCACCGCGGCCCGCTGGCGTTCACCGCCGGAGAGCTCTCCGGGCTTGTGCTGGATGCGATGGCCAAGACCCACTCTTTCAAGCAGGGTGCGTGCGCGTTCCTCTGCCGTGGACACGCCCGCACCGCCCAGCATGACCGGCATCATCACGTTTTCCAACGCAGTGAATTCCGGCAGCAGGTGATGGAACTGGTAGACGAAACCAAGCGCATGGTTGCGCAATTTTCCGCGCGCACTATCCGACAGGTCCGACATCTTCTGCCCGGCCACGTAGACCTCGCCAGCGGTGGGCGTATCCAGCCCGCCCAGCAGGTGCAGCAGGGTGCTCTTGCCCGCACCCGATGCGCCTACGATGGCCACGGTTTCACCGGGCTCCACCGCAAGATTCAAGCCGTCGAACACCGGGGTGCGCAGCTTTCCCTCGGCGTAAGTCTTGGCCAGGCCTTCGGCCTGGATAACCAGGTCGCTTGGGTTTCCATTGCCCTTTCCGGGTTTCCTGCCCTTATTCATAGCGCAGGGCCTCTGCCGGGTCGGTACGCGCTGCACGCCAGGCTGGGTAAAGCGTGGCCAGGAAACTCATGCCCAGCGCCACCAGCGTGATCACCAGCACGTCGCTGGACTTCAGGTCATAGGGCAGGCCGGTGATGTAGTAGACATCGGCAGGCAGCAGGGTGACATTGAACGCGGACTCGATCAGGCCAAGGATGCGTTCCAGGTTCAAGGTCAGCAGGATGCCGCCTACCACGCCCAGCACCGTGCCGATGATCCCGATCAGCGATCCCTGCACCATGAACACCTGCATCACCCCGCGCGGGGTCAGGCCCAGCGTGCGCAGGATGGCAATGTCGGCCTGCTTGTCGGTGACCAGCATGACCAGCGAGGACACCAGGTTGAACGCGCCCATCGCGATGATCAGCGACAGCAGGATACCCATCACCGTTTTTTCCATCTTCAGCGAATGGTAGAGGTTGGCGTTCTCGCTGGTCCAATCGCTGATCCGGTATGGCCCCTGCAGGCGCTCGGCCAGGTCACGCGCAACCGCCCAGGATTGATCCATGTCCTTGAGCTTCAGGCGCACCCCGGTTACTCCTTCGTCCATGCGCAACACGCGCTGCAGGTCGGACATGTTGACCACGGCCAGGCCCTTGTCGATCTCGTTGTAGCCTGCTTCGAAGATACCGCTGACCTGGAATCGCTTCAGGCTGGGCACCGCGCCGACTGCGGTGATGCGTTCGTCCGCCAGCATCACCACGACGCTGTCACCTACGCCCACCCCCAGCCACAGCGCCAGCTCAGTGCCGAGCACGATGTTGAACGAGCCCGGGACCAGGCTGTCCACGCTGCCCCGCTTCATCTTCTGGGCCAGCACCGACACCTGTTTCTCCTGCTCCGGGACGATGCCACGGACCATGGCCGGCTGGTTGTGCGAGCCCTTGATCAACGCCTGTATGTCCACGTAGGGTGCCGCGCCTGCTACCCGCGGGTCCTGCATGGCCACGGCCACGGCGTGTGGCCAATCCGTCATCGCCTCGCCGGCCGCGCTGACCGTGGCATGCGCGGTCATCTGCAGCATGCGGTCGCGGATCTCACGCTGGAACCCGCTCATCACCGAAAGCGTGGTGATCAGCACGGTCACGCCAAGGGCGATGCCGAGGATCGAGGCCAGGGAAATGAAGGAGATAAAGCCGTTGCGGCGCTTGGCGCGCAGGTAGCGCAGGCCGATGGCGACAGGGATGGGTTTGAACATCAGGGCCTGGTAAGCATCATGGAGTGGGCTGCGCCGGAACTGGCGATGTGTGGAGCAAGGAAGAACGAGGGAGTGTATGCCGATACACGACCGAGTGATGGCGCGGCGCCTCGCGCCGCCAGTTCCGGCCCATCGGGTTGCCTTCCAATGGCCACCATGCGGCGCCGCACCGCTTGACCTTGCGGCCAACAGGTCACTGCGCTGCGCAACACCAAACGACGGCTGTTGGAAGGCAACGCGACCTGCTCCATGCTGCTTCCCAAGCCCTTGCGCTATGGTGCCATTCCCGGGCGCCTTGGCGCAGCATTTCCGCTGCCCACGGCCAGACGCAGTTCACGTCGGCTTGCGGCAGGCAGGTTGTCCGGCCACCAGGCCAACCGCTGCAGCCGGCCGCCCCGCTCCCGCCAGCACAGGAAGGCCAGCGGTCCGCGCCATTGCAGGGAAACATCGCCGATAGGTTGGCCATCGCGCATGGGCGCCAGGTCATTGCCCGGGAACAGGAACTGCTGAGGCGGCAAGTGCAGATGGCGCCACCCCTGCCAGGTGCCCCGCACCAGCACCACCAGCGCCAGCGGCCAGGCCAGCCAGCGCGGCATGTCCGTTACCAGCGTCGAGAACGAGGCCAGCACGGCCAATGAAAGCAGTGCAGTGGCCAGGCAGCGCGATGGGCGCCACTCAAGCCGGCAGCTGGGCGATGGACCGGATAAGTTGCTGAAGTGCGACATCGGGACATTGCTCGTAGCCCATGAACCAGCGCCAGAGCTTATCGTCCTCGCAGTCGATCAGCTGTAGGAAAACCCCGCGCTCGGCCTCGGAAGCCTGGGCCCATTCGCGGTCCAGGTAACGACCGAACAGCTGGTCCAGCTCGCGCATCCCGCGCCGGCAGCGCCAGCGAAGGCGCTTGAGCTCCAGCGCTTCGGCTTCGGCGGTCAACCCAGCAGCCCAGAGGCCAGGCGCAGCCACAGCAGCAGCAACACCGCGGCGCCGGCCACGAACACTGCGAAACGATGCCGCACCTTGTTGTAGCTGCAGTGGATCACGCTGTGCGCATAGCGCAAGGCCACGAAAGCCCAAGCCAGCCCCAGCACCAGCAGGGTGACCTGCCCGGTCAGGAAAGCCACCACCAGCGCCACATAGAACAGGACCGGCAGTTCAAACTGGTTGCGGAAATTGTCCGAGCAGCGCGTGTCGTCCAGCTGGGTGGCCAGCTGTGCAGACAGTGCGATGGCCTGCGGGTGCACGCGCTTGCGCGTGAGTTGCCCAATGCGCTCACGGCCCATCAGGAACATGACCGTGAAAGCCAAAAGGACCATGGCCACTGCAGGCCAGAAGATCGACACCGATGCCACTGCGCCTCCGGGGGTGGTCGTGGCGTGGCCGAAAACAGCCAGCGCACGGGTGCGGGCTCAGGCGCGGCGCGCCAGCATCAGTTTCTTGATTTCGGCGATGGCCAGCGCAGGATTCAGGCCCTTGGGGCAGGTCCGCGCGCAGTTCATGATGGTGTGGCAGCGGTACAGGCGGAAAGGATCTTCCAGGTCGTCGAGGCGGGCACCCGTATTCTCGTCGCGCGAATCAACGATCCAGCGGTAGGCCTGAAGCAGCACCGCCGGCCCCAGGTAGCGATCGCCGTTCCACCAGTAGCTGGGGCAGGCCGTGGAGCAGCAGGCGCACAGGATGCATTCGTACAGGCCATCCAGCTTCTTGCGGTCTTCCGGCGACTGCAGCCGTTCACGGTCAGGCGGCGGCGCGGACTCGGTCTGGATCCACGGTTTGATCGAGGCATACTGGGCGTAGAAGTGGGTCAGGTCCGGCACCAGGTCCTTGATCACGTCCATGTGCGGCAGCGGGTAGATCGGCACCTCGGCCTTGCCGCAATCGCCAATGGCCTTGGTGCAGGCGAGCGTATTGGTGCCATCGATGTTCATCGCGCACGAACCGCAAATGCCTTCGCGGCAGGAACGGCGGAAGGTGAGCGTGGGATCGATCTCGTTCTTGATCTTGATCAGCGCATCCAGGACCATCGGACCGCACGCGTCCAGGTCAACCTCGTAGGTGTCGGTACGCGGATTCTGGTCGTCGTCGGGGCTCCAGCGATACACCTTGAAGGTGCGCGGGTTCTTCGCGCCCTTGGCGGCGAAATGCTCGCCCTTGCCTATCTTTGAATTCTTGGGGAGGGTGAATTCGGCCATGTCTTAGATCCGGGAATGGGGAATGGGGAATGGGGAAAGGGTAAAGGCGGGATACGGACAGCTGCAGACACAGCCGCTTTTCCCATTCCCGTTTCCCGATTCCCTATTCCCGGCCATCAGTACACGCGCGGCTTAGGCGGCACCACTTCCACGTCGTTGCTCAACGTGTACATGTGCACCGGCCGGAAGTCGAAACTGCACTTGCCCAGTTCGTCCACGTTGACCAGGGTGTGCTTCTGCCAGTTGACATCGTCGCGATCGGGAAAATCCTCGTGCGCATGCGCGCCGCGGCTTTCGTGGCGCTGTTCGGCCGAGTTGATGGTGGCCACCGCGTTGAGCAGCAGGTTGTGCAGCTCGTAGGTTTCCAGCAGGTCCGAGTTCCAGATCAGCGAACGGTCGGACACCTTCACGTCCTGGAACGAATCGAAGATGCCGGCCATCTTGTCGCAGCCTTCCTTCAGGGTCTTGCTGGTGCGGAACACGGCGGCGTCATTCTGCATGGTGCGCTGCATGTTGTCGCGGATCACTGAAGTGGGCGTATCGCCGTTGGCGTTGCGCAGCTTGTCCAGCTGCGACAGCGCCCGGTCGCAGACATCCGAAGGCAACTTGCTGTGCGGCCCGCCGACGGTGATGGTTTCGGCGCAGCGATTGGCCACCGCGCGCCCGAACACCACCAGGTCCAGCAGCGAATTGGAGCCCAGGCGGTTGGCGCCGTGCACCGAGACGCAGGCCGCTTCGCCAATGGAGTACAGGCCGGGAACCACCGAGTCGGGGTTGTCGCCGACCTTGCGCACGACTTCGCCGTGGTAGTTGGTTGGAATGCCGCCCATGTTGTAGTGCACGGTGGGCAGCACCGGGATTGGCTGCTTGGTCACGTCGACGCCGGCGAAGATCTGTGCGCTTTCGGCAATGCCCGGCAGCTTTTCGTTGATGACATCCGGGCCCAGGTGGGTAAGGTCGAGCAGGATGTGGTCCTTGTGCTCGCCCACGCCGCGGCCTTCGCGGATCTCGATGGTCATCGAGCGTGACACCACGTCGCGCGAGGCCAGATCCTTGTATTGCGGTGCGTAGCGCTCCATGAAGCGCTCGCCGTCGCTGTTGCGCAGGATTCCGCCTTCGCCACGCACGCCCTCGGTGATCAGGCAGCCGGCGCCGTAGATTCCGGTGGGATGGAACTGCACGAACTCCATATCCTGCAGCGGCAGGCCAGCACGCAGCGCAAGGCCGCCACCGTCGCCGGTGCAGGTGTGGGCAGACGTGGCGCTGAAATAGGCGCGGCCATAGCCGCCGGTAGCCAGCACCACGCCCTGGGCGCGGAACAGGTGCAGCGAACCTTCGGCCATGTCCAGCGCCAGCACGCCCTTGCAGGCACCCTCCTCGTCGAAGATCAGGTCCAGCGCGAAGTACTCGATCATGAAGCGCGCGTCGTGCTTCAGCGACTGCTGGTAAAGCGTATGCAGAATCGCGTGGCCGGTGCGGTCGGCGGCGGCGCAGGTGCGCTGCGCGGGCGGGCCTTCGCCGTACCTGGTGGTCATGCCGCCGAAAGGGCGCTGGTAGATCTTGCCTTCCTCGGTGCGACTGAAGGGCACGCCATAGTGTTCCAGCTCGACGATCGCCGGAATGGCCTCGCGGCACATGTATTCAATGGCGTCCTGGTCGCCCAGCCAATCGGAGCCCTTGATCGTGTCGTAGAAGTGGTAGCGCCAGTCGTCCTCGCCCATGTTACCCAGCGCGGCGGAGATACCGCCCTGCGCCGCGACGGTGTGCGAACGGGTCGGGAACACCTTGGTCAGGCACACCGTCTGCAGGCCCTTGGCGGCCAGGCCGAAGGTGGCACGCAGGCCGGCGCCGCCGGCGCCGATGACAACCATGTCGTACTTGTGTTCGGTGATCTTGTAAGCGGAAGTCATGTACTCAGTATTCCTTGTGGACGCCTGCAGGGTCAGGCGCCGCCCAGTGCGATGATCACCACGGCAAATACGCTGGCCAGCGCCGCCAGGATGCAGACGAAACGGACCACCACCTGGGCGGCCAGCGCCGGACCGTGGCTATGACCGTAATCTTCGATGACCACCTGCACGCCCAGCTGTGCATGCCAGAACATCGCCAGCAGGAACGCGATCAGCAGGGTCGCGTTCCACGGCCTGGCGACCGCGTCGCTGGCGGTCAGGTAGTCGGCCTGCATCAAGCCGATCACGAAATACAGGAACCAGCAGGCAAGGAACACCAGCGCGATCGCGGTCAGGCGCTGCAGGATGAAGTGCTGCGTACCCTCCTTGGCCGAGCCAAGTCCGCGCGCCTGCTTGATCGGGGTGCGGTAGCGGTGATTCATAGCCAGCCTCCGCGTGCCGCAACCAGCAGCCAGATCGCAGCGGTCAGCACCAGGCTACCCGCTACCGAAAGCCAGCCGCTGCGTACAAATGCCGGAATGCTGAAGCCATATCCCGCATCCTGTACCAGGTGGCGGATGCCGTTGAGCAGGTGGTAGGCGAAAGCCCAGGTCCATCCGAACAGGATCAGCCGGCCGAACCACGAGCCAGCCAGGCTGCGCACCTGTTCCCAGGCCTCCGGCCCGGTGGCCATGGCCAGCAGCGCAGCAGCGATCAGCAGCGCACCCACGCTCAGGATGATGCCGGTCGCACGATGCAGGATGGAACTCGCCATCTGGATCTGCCAGCGATAGACCTGCAGGTGCGGTGAGAGCGGACGTTGCTTGGTCGCCATGGGCGGGACTCTCTGTCTTGGCGGTGAGGTCTTTGCGGGACCG
>JAJAZJ010000087.1 GCA_026785795.1 Pseudoxanthomonas sp. | reverse complement strand
GTCGAAGACCCAGGCGAGGATTGCCTCCGCGCCCTCGCTGCCGCCGCGCGTGCGCCGGGTCCTGAGCGTGCTGTTTGACCAGGCCTCCTCGGACCTGGGCGAACGCTTCAACCAGATGCTGGCGGACTTCGAGCAGCAGCTGTTCAAAGTCGCCGAACAAGAGCGCAGCAACGAAAAGCAGGCCGAAGCCTTTGCCGTCGTACATGCCCTGCGCAACCGCCGCAGTGACCTGCTGCCGATGTTCCTGGCCGGGCTGGAAGCGGAGCTGGCCACGGTGCGCCTGTTGCGTGAACCCGAAACCGACATCGCCCTGTCCCGCGTCCAGTTTCAGACCCTGACCCTGGTGGAAGACGCGGACATGGACCAGGACATCGTGCTGCGCGAGATCGCACGCATCCACGACACCCGTTCCAACACCCTGCTTTACCTGATGGGCCAACGTTTCGGCGTGCTGGCCGGCTCTCCCGCGTGGGAACCTGCGCATATCCCGCTGGGCCCGCAGGTGCTGTGCCGGGTCATGCGCACCGCGGTCGCAGCGACCTTCGAATTCGACCTTGACTCGCAGCTGCTGCTGTACAAGTCGTTCGACCTCAAGGTCATGGCCGAATACAGCAAGTGGATCGAAGCGCTGAACGCGCTGCTGTCGCAGGAGGGCGTGCTGCCCGGCCTGATCTATTCGCCGCTGCGGCCGCGCAGCACCGGCACCGGCAACAGCCGCAGCTTCACGCCCATCGAGGCCAAGCCGCCCACCGAGGCCTCGCGCCCGATGACCGACTGGTACGGCCAGCCGTCAAGCGCTGCGGCAGATCGGGCCGCCAGCGACGCGGCCACCTTCGCCACCCTGCAGCAGCTGCTCTCCGGGCGCCGCGCCAGTGAGGCGCCCGCACCCGGCACGGCCCATGGCAATGCCCCCTCCGGGCTTGGCATATCGCTGCCCACCTATGACGTGCTGTCTTCGCTGCGCACGCTGCAGGCGGCGCCCGTGGTCACCCTCCCCGGCCAGCGGCGTCGCACGGTCATGGACGTGCAGCAGGCCATGCTGGCGCAGATGCGCGAGCAGCACGGGCCGGAGGCCGCCCTGGTCCAGGAAGACGCCGACACCTTTGAACTGCTGGGCCTGCTGTACAGCGAAATGGAGCGCGAGGTGAAGCGCGATGCTCCGGCCGTGGACATGCTGATGCGCCTGCAGGTGCCGGTGGTGCGCGCAGCGCTGCAGGACCGCGAGTTCTTCCTGCGGCCCCAGCACCCGGCGCGCGAACTGTTGAACTCGGTGGCCGAATCCGCCGCTACGTGGCTGGGCGATGAGGAAGTCGATCCGCAGCTGGTGCGGAAGCTGAATACCGCGGTGGATCGGGTGGTGGCCGACTACCAGGGCGATGAGGAAGTCTTCGAAGCGGTCAACAACGACGTGCAGGCCCACTTCCGCGCCATGGCCCGCAAGGCCGAGGTCGCCGAACGCCGCCACGTGGAGGCCGCGCGCGGCAAGGACCGGCTGGAGGTTGCCAAGAATCGCGCCGCCGAAACCATTGAATCAGCCCTGCGCGGCCATGAGCCGCAGCAGTTCGTGCAGGCGCTGATGGACCAGGCCTGGGCCGACGTGCTGACCCTGTCCCTGCTGCGCAACGGGGATGATTCGGAGGAATGGCAGCAGTACGAAGCCGTGACCCGGCGCATCGTCGAAGCGACCAGCACGGAGACGCCGCCCGATCCCGAACTGACCAGGAAGATCGAAGCAGCGCTGGTGCAGGTGGGCTACCACGAGGAGGAGGCCTCGGCGATCGCGCGCCGCCTGTCCAGCGCGGAGGACCAGGACGAAATCGATTCGCGCACCGAGCTGACCGCCAAGCTCAAGGCCCGCACTGGTTTGGGTGAGCAGCACACCGCTCGCAAGAAGACTGCGCAGGACCGCACGCCCGAGGAGCAGACCTGCCACGAGTACCTGCGCACCCTGCCCTTTGGCACCTGGTTCGAGTTCATCAAGAACCAGCAGGGCGACGTCAACCGCCGCCGTCTGTCCTGGTACAGCCCGGTCACCGACAACGCCCTGTTCGTAAACCAGCGCGGCCAGCGCATTGGCGAGCAGTCGCTGGACAGCCTGGCCAGATTGATGGTGCGCGAGCAGGTCCGCGTGGTCACCCAGGACAAGGGCCGGATGATCGACCGCGCCTGGAAGGCCACCCTCGGCGCCCTGCGCAACCTGGCCGGCAATCCGGAACCGGCGCCCAGCGTGGCCGACGCATGATCAACGAATCCCGCCGTGCGGAACGCCGCAGCGTCAATGAATCCATCGCCGTGCTGGACAGCATGACCGAGCAGGGCATCGGCCGGCTCGGCAACGTTTCGGAGGCGGGCATGCTGCTGGTGGCCAGCGCGCCGCTGCTGGACGATGCCCTGTACCAGCTGCGCTTCGACATCCCGGACCGCAGCGGACGCACGCTGAGGATTGACGCGGGCGCGCACCTGATCTGGGTAGGCAGCGCCAATACCCCCGGCCAGAGCTGGGCTGGCCTGCGCTTCCTGACCATGAGCGAACCGCACCTGCTGGCCCTGCGCCAGTGGATCGGCACGACCGTGGCCCGACGCTGACCCGCACACTCGCGCCGACCGGCGCACTCACGCGCCGCGGCATTGGCACGTCGCCATGACCTCGTTATCTCAAATTCCTGCGCCGCGAGGTCGCTTGCGGCAGAATCACGTCACTACCCGCTGGCCGTGCCCATGACCACCACCGACCTCCCCGCCGCTGATATCGATGCACTGTATGCAACGCACCTGACGACGCTCAAGCAACGCGCCGACACGGCGCTAGCGCGCGGCGGCTTCGACCACCTGCTGATACCCAGCGGCAGCCTGCATTACCAGCTCTTCGACGACCGCGACTATGCATACGCCGTCAACCCGCAGTTCAAGGCGTGGCTGCCGCTGACCCGGGTGCCCGATAGCTGGGTGGTGTATACGCCCGGGCAGCGTCCCAAGGTGATCTTCCACCAGCCCTTTGACTACTGGCACGTGGTGCCCGGCGCGCCGAGCGGCTGGTGGGTAGAACACTTTGACATCCACATCATCCGCAAGCCGGAGGAAGCGCTGGCGCTGCTGCCCGGCCCCGCCACGCGCTGCGCGATGCTGGGCGAGCCGCAAAGCGCGCTGGGCGAATATGTCCCCAACAATCCGGATGCGGTCATCCAGTATCTGGAATACCACCGCGCCTACAAAACCCCCTATGAGATCGCCTTGATGCGCCAGGCACAGCGGCTTGCGGTACCCGGACATCGATCGGCCGAGGCCGCGTTCCGAGAAGGCAAGAGCGAGTTCGGCATCCACATGGCCTACTGCAGCGCAGTGGGGCAGGACGTGGGCGAGCTGCCGTACCACAACATCGTGACCTTGAACGAGCATGCCGCCGTACTCCACTACACCCAGCTGGATCGCAGCGCACCGGACCCGTCGCGCAGCTTCCTGATCGACGCCGGTGCCAGCTTCCACGGCTATGCCAGCGACATCACCCGCAGCTATGCGTTCGACAGGTCCAGCGAGTTCCAGGCCCTGATCAATGCAGTGGACGTTGCGCAGATCGGCATGGGCCAGGGCGTGCGCGCCGGGGTGGATTACCGGCAGCTGCATGTAAATGCCCATCTCACCCTGATGGGTATCCTCAAGGACTTCGGTGTCATCAAGGTATCGCCAGAGGCCGCCTTGGCCACGGGCGTCAGCGCCGCGTTCTTTCCGCACGGCCTGGGCCATCCTATCGGCCTGCAGGTGCACGACGTGGCGGGCTTTGCCGAGTCCGATCGCGGCGGGAAGATCCCGCGTCCGCAGGGCCACCCCTATCTGCGCATGACCCGCGTGCTGGAGCCGGGCATGGTGGTGACCATCGAGCCAGGCCTGTACTTCATCGACATGCTGCTGCAAGAAGTGAAGCAGAACGGTCATGCGAGCAGCGTGAACTGGGCGCGGGTGGAAGCGTTCCGTCCGTATGGAGGCATCCGCATCGAGGATGAAGTGCACTGCACGGAAGACGATCCGGAAAACCTGACCCGCCCGGCATTCGCAGAAGTGCGGTGACTGAAATCGTTCAGGCCGACGCGAACCGCGCCACCACCCCTAGAGGATTGACCCCAATGAACCATCAACCTGCGCTTGCCCTGCTTCTGTTGGCTGCGGTCTTCGCCTTGCCAGGCTGCAAGGATCCTGCCGCCCGCCGCCCTGCCACAGACGCTGCACCTGCGCCTGCCGCGGCCACCGCCGCTCCCGTAGAGACAGCGACAGAGGCAGATCCGGACCTGTCCTCTCGCTTGTCCAATGCCGTGTATCTGATCGAAACCACGGCAAGCGGCAGGGCGGCGCTAAAGGATGGTGCGTACTCGGAACCCGTTGCCGGCTCCAGCGGCCAGAACACGGTTCGCCTCGGCCCGCAGATTGCCTATGGCGATCTGGATGACACGGGTACACAGGATGCCGCGGTCACATTGAGTGCCGATTCCGGCGGCAGCGGCACAGCCACCTACCTCTCAGCAGCGCTGGATCAGGCGGGAAATCTGCAGCCGGTGCCTTCGGTATTTATCGGTGACCGGATTATCGTCCAGTCATTGGAAATAAAAGACCGAAAGATCCTTTTGCGTTGGCTGGATCGCAGCCAGACCGACCCGATGAGCGCTCCGCCCAACCTGCCAACCACGCGGTCGTACGCGGTGCGGGAAGGCAAATTGGTCGCCGCGGATTGAGCACCAAAGCCTGACTGAGCTTGACCCAACCCGCCTGTGAACAACAGCCCGGACCTGCCTTGCTATTTCGGTTTTCCGCACAGGAAATAAACACGCTTTATCCTGCCAGACGTTCTTTCCCGTCTTCGCTGTAGCGCTCGTACAGCTTCAACGGAGCTCGGGCCGAGGGACATGCGGTGTAGCGAAGTGAGGAACAACAGTCATGCGGGCAGCGCAGACCAGGCGGGAAGGAATGATTTCTGCCCGTATGCCGGCATTTGCATTGAGTACCGAACACGTTGCGCGCCGGGCGATACGGAGACTATGACGCAGACTGGGTTTTCCAAAGCGCCATAACACTCCGGGTGCACTTGATATAGTTCAGCGCGCTGGCACCAGCGAATATTCGCCAACGTTGAAGCTGATCGGCAGCAGTGCGTAGGCGCGCTTGCCGTCTTCATCCAGAGCATACGGCTTGATACGGAAACTGCGTGCCTGCGTATCCAGTCCACGCGCGCTGGCGGGGGTGGGCAATCCTTCGACCATCCAAGCCGCTTCTGCGCGCCCGCCCTCGGGATTGCCGCGATAGAGGAACAGCCCCAAAGAGGGCCCGATCGGCATGCGCCCACCCGCCGGCATGATTTTCTCGCGCTGGTTCTCGGCACTCATCTTCAGCTTGCCTGAACCCCATGTGGCCGCACCGCTTTCACCTTGCAGCTGCGCGAAGAGCATGCGGTCCAATTGCGCTCCCCGCGCCTTGCGAAGTTCATCGAACCAAGCGCGTCCCTGGGCATCCGGATCTTTGACCTTCGACATCGCCCTGTAGCTTCGATCCAGGAGATAGGCCTGATATGCGGTGTTCTTGTAGGGTGCGTCGGTCGTGTTCTGGTGCGGCTTGGACCCGCGCGTACGGTTCTCCAGCTCTCGGTCCAGGATCACCCACGCCTGCGCCCACTGCATTGCGGACTTGGCATTGCCGGCTGCCAGTTCAAGCTCCGCCAGCGCGGCCAGTGCGACCAGCGGGCAGCGCGCCGACTCCACGCAGCGCTGCAGCCAGAAGCGTGCGGTTTCCACATCCCGCTCGACCAGTTGGGCCGGATGGTCCATACCATTGCGGTACAGCGCGCCCAGGTAGAACGCCGAATGGCCATCACCCGCCTGTGCATGCGCGATCAACTGCTGCATGGCCGCGTCGCGCTTCTCCTTTGGCGCACCGGCGTCCAGCAGGGTTTCCAGCACTTGTGGCGACGTCTCTTGTGGACTGACCGACTCGCTGCCCTGCACTTGCGCCACGCACGCCGCACCAAGCGCAACGATGAACATGATCCTTGTCCGGATTGTCATGGGGTTCGCGCCCATGCGTAGTACGACGCAAGCGTGGCGGGATTGAGCTGGCAAGCGCAAGCAAACAGCCACTACCTCGTCGCCATCAACGCTTCAATCTGGTCCG
>JAJAZJ010000086.1 GCA_026785795.1 Pseudoxanthomonas sp. | reverse complement strand
TGGACCAGGCCATGGCAGGCGGCCTGAAGTCGCAGCTTGTCGGGCGCTCGCGCGGCAACACCTTCCGCAGCGAGGCGGTGCGCCTGGCGTCACCCGCAACCTGGATGTGGCTGGGTTTCGACCTCGGCCTGGGCCCATATGCCGACACCCCCATGTCGCGCTGGGAAGAAGCCTATGTGCCCATGCGCCTGGCCGACAGCCTGCGCGAAGCGAAGAACAGCGAAGGCCGGCCGCTGGTGGCTTCGGAAGAAGTGCTGTTGCCGCACCTGATCAGTGCCGAGCCTGCGGAAAAGGCTCGCCGCTGGTGGCCGTGGGCATTGGCTGGCTGCGCCGTGGCCGTAGGCCTGTTGCTGCTGGGTGACCGCCGAATCCGCGCGGTGGCCGCCCTGGCCCTGCCGCTGTGGCTGCTGTGCGGTATCGCCGGCTGCGTGCTGCTGTTCCTGTGGGGATTCAGCGAACATCGCGCCGCGTGGGCCAATCGCAACCTGCTGCTGCTGAATCCGCTGTGCCTGCTGCTGTTGCCCGGCGCAATAGCCGTGTTGCGCCGCCGCAAAACCGGGCCCTGGTTTTCGTGGCTGGCGCTGGCGGTTGCCGTGTGTTCGCTGGTCGCGTGGTTCCTGCACTGGCTGCCCCTGCAGCCGCAGTTCAACCACGCGTGGGTGGCATTACTGCTGCCGGTCCACGTAGCGCTTGCATACGTATTCAGGCGCTCGCGCTTGTCGCACTGAGCCCACAGCCGCAGGATTCAGGCTTCCTTCCAGGAAGTTCGGGCTCCCATGCTGCGCAGTCTCTTTGTCTTGACCACACTGTTGTTTCCAGGCGCTGTGATCGCAGCACAGCCGGCGCCGGAAGCGCGTATAGCCTCGCCAGACGGCAGCCTGGCCGTCACTGTGACCACCGACAAGGACGGTCGACCGAGCTACGCGGTGAGCCGACTTCGCAAAGCCGTGATCGAGCCGTCACGCCTGGGTTTCCTGTTCCTGGATTCGCCAGGGTTCGACCGCAATTTCGTGGTTGCACGCGAATCCAGCGGCACCCATGACAGCACCTGGGAGCAGCCCTGGGGCGAGCGTCGCCTGATCCGCAACTATTACAACGAACTGCGCGTGACCCTGACCGAGAAAACCGCGCAGCAGCGCAGCGTGGATGTTGTGTTTCGCGTCTACGACGACGGCCTTGGGTTCCGCTATGAATTCCCCGACCAGGCCAAGCTGCGGCAGGTGAGGATTGGCGAGGAGCTGACCGAATTCCGCATAGCCGGCGCAGGCACGGCCTGGTGGATTCCCGCAGGTGAATGGAATCGCGAGGAATACCTGTACCACCGCACTCCGGTGGAGCAGGTCGGGGATGCGCAAACGCCCATCACCTTCCGCACCGACAGCGGCCTGCATCTTTCCATCCACGAGGCCGCACTGGTGGACTACGCCGGCATGAACCTGACCCGGGTGGAGGACAGGAAATTCAGGGCCATGCTGACGCCTGGCATCGGCGACGGGAAAGTCGTGCGCGACGCGCCGTTCAACACCCCTTGGCGCACGCTGCAGGTGTCGGAAACCGCAGCCGGGCTGATCATGTCCAGCCTGATCCTCAACCTCAACGAACCCAACGCATTGGGTGATGTGTCATGGGTAACGCCGATGAAGTACGTGGGCGTGTGGTGGGAGATGCACCTGGACAAGAAGACCTGGGCCTCGGGCCCCCGCCACGGCGCCACCATGCAGAACGTGATGCGGCACATCGACTTCGCGGCCGAGCACGGCTTCGGCGGCGTGCTGGTGGAGGGCTGGAACATAGGCTGGGACGGTGACTGGTTCGGCAATGGCGAGGAATTCAGCTTCACCCGGCCCTATCCTGATTTCGATATAGAAAAACTGGCGGCCTACGCCCAGGCCAAGGGCGTGCAACTGATCGGCCACCATGAAACCTCGGGCAATGCCGCGCATTACGAGTCGCAGATGGAGGCCGGCTTCGACCTGTACCAGAAGATCGGCATCCACGCGGTCAAGACCGGCTACGTGGCCGATGCCGGCCAGGCCAAGGTCATCGGTGCCGACGGCAAGCTGCACTACGCCTGGCACGAGGGCCAGGACATGGCCAGGCACCACCAGAAAGTGGTGGAGGCCGCGGCCAAGCGAGAGATCTCGATCAATCCGCATGAGCCAATCAAGGACACCGGCCTGCGCCGCACCTACCCGAACCTGATTACCCGCGAAGGCGCACGCGGCATGGAGTTCAGCGCATGGGGTGAACCGGGCAATCCGCCCGAGCATGAAGCCAACCTGGCCTTCACCCGCCTGCTGGCCGGGCCGATGGACTACACGCCGGGCATCTTCGGCATGAAAACGCGTTCACCGGACGGCGTGGCCACCACCTGGGCCAAGCAACTGGCCCTGTACGTCACCATCTACAGCCCGCTGCAGATGGCGGCGGACCTGCTGGACAACTACGAGGCGAACCCGAAGCCTTTCCAGTTCATCAAGGACGTGCCGGTGGACTGGGAAGACACCCGGGTACTGAACGGCGAAGTGGGCGATTTCGTCACCATCGCGCGCAAGGACCGCGCCTCGGACAACTGGTACGTGGGCGCTGTCTCCGACGAAGAAGGACGCACCCTGCGCGTCCCATTATCGTTTCTGGACCACGGGCGCACCTACGTCG
>JAJAZJ010000085.1 GCA_026785795.1 Pseudoxanthomonas sp. | reverse complement strand
CATCTACACCGGGGTGATCAAACCGCATGGGATTGGCGGCTGATGGTGCCGGGAATCGGGAATCGGGATTCGGGAATCGGGATTGGGGATTGGGGATTGGGGATTCGGGATTGGGGATTCAGGATTGGGGATTGGGGAATGGGGAATGGGGAATGGGGAGTGGGGAATGGGGAGTGGGGAATGGGGAGTCGGCTGTTACCCAAGCGTAGCTCATCCCCGCCGAATCCCGCTGCATCCGCCGGCGAGGCGAAAGCAGGCGTTATGCTCTGCCCCATTCCCCATTCCCCATTCCCGATCCGATGAGAATCATCAGCTTCAACGCCAACGGCCTGCGCTCGGCCGCCGGCAAGGGTTTCTTCGAGTGGTTCGCGGCGCAGGATGCGGACCTGCTGTGCGTGCAGGAGACCAAGGCCCAAGAACACCAGCTGGCCGGCCCGGAGTTCTTGCCCGCGGGCTACCGTGCGTGTTTCCGCGATGCCAGCACCAGGAAAGGCTATAGCGGGGTCGCCGTCTACAGCAGGCGCGAACCCGATGAAGTGCGCACCGCGCTGGGCTGGCCGGAATTTGACGAGGAGGGGCGCTACCTGGAGGCTCGTTTCGGCAACCTCAGCGTGGTGTCTTTCTACATTCCCTCCGGATCGTCGGGGGAGCTGCGCCAGGGCTTCAAGTTTGAGGTCATGGCGTGGCTGGCGCCGATCCTGGCGCAGTGGCTGCACAGCGGACGAGACTACGTGCTGTGCGGCGACTGGAACATTGTGCGCTCGGCGCTGGACATCAGGAACTGGAAGTCCAACCAGAAGAATTCCGGCTGCCTGCCGGCCGAACGCGACTGGCTCAACGGGCTGTGCGTGGAGCCGGACGGCTGGGTCGACGCCTACCGCACCCTGCACGCCGACGGCCAGGACTACACCTGGTGGAGCAACCGTGGCGCCGCGCGCGCCAACAACGTCGGCTGGCGCATCGACTACCAGCTGCTGACGCCTGCGCTGGCCGCACGCCTGCAGGCCTGCTCCATCCACACCGCGTCGCGCTTCTCCGACCACGCGCCGTTCAGCGTGGACTACCGCATGGAGTTGCCGTGACCGCCGTCGCCGCGAAGCCGGCCAAGCCTTCGGTGTGGCAGGCCTTCGTGCAGCCCTCGGCGTGGACGATGTTCTTCTTCGGCTTCGCCTCCGGGCTGCCGTTCCTGCTGGTGGCCGGCACCCTGGCCTACTGGCTGAAGGAAGACGGTATCAAGCTGAAGGACATCACCATGATCGCCAGCGCCGGGATCATGTATTCGCTGAAATTCCTGTGGGCGCCCCTGGTCGATCGCCTGCGCCTGCCGCTGCTGGGGCGGCTGGGCCAGCGCCGAAGCTGGCTGCTGCTGTCGCAGCTGGTGGTGATGTGCGGGCTGATGGGCATGGCGGCGGTCACCCCGGACCGGCTGATGGGCTTCATCTGGCTCACCCTGCTGGTGGCTTTCGCCGGCGCCACCCTCGACATCGCGGTGGATGCCTATCGCATCGAGATCGCGCCGATGGAGGCGCAGGGCGCGCTGGTCGCTACCTATTCGCTGGGCTACCGCATCGCGCTGATCGTCACCGGCGCACTGGCGCTGGTCCTCGCCGACCACGCCGTGTGGCCCAACGTCTACCGGGTGATGGCCGCGTGCATGCTGGTACCGGTGGTGGCCAACCTGTTGGCCCGCGAACCGGACACCGTACGCGTTCGCTTGGCGACCTGGCGCGAGAACATGCGCGAGGGCGTGGTGGAACCTTTCGCGGATTTTTTCCACCGCTTCGGCAACCGCGTCGGCCTGATGGTGCTGGTGTTCATCCTGCTCTTCAAGATTTCAGACCAGGCGCTCGTAGGCGGCATCATCGGCCCGTTTTACTTGGACCAGGGTTTCACCAAGACCGAGATCGCGGCCATCTCCAAGGTGTACGGCATCTGGGTGGGGATTGCCGGCGCGTTCCTTGGCGGCATCGCGGTGGCGCGATGGGGCGTGCGCAAGCCGCTGCTCATCGGCATCCTGCTGGGCGCGATCAGCAACCTGCTGTACCTGTGGCTGATTGGAGCCAACGGCAACCTGACCATGCTCACCGTGGTCATCTCCGGCGAGAACCTGGCCCAGGGCTTCCTGGGCACCGCCGCGGTGGCCTATCTGTCGGCCCTGGTCAACCAGCGCTACACCGCCACCCAATACGCCCTGTTCAGTTCGCTGGTCACCCTGCCGGGCAAAGTGCTGGGGTTCTATTCCGGGCGCATCGTGGAAGCGGTAGGCTATGCGCCATATTTCTGGATCACCACGGTGGCCATCGTGCCGGCCATCGCGCTGTTCTTCTGGCTGATGCCGCGGGTGCGGCTGGCCGATGAGTCCACAGGCAGCGAGGAACCCACATGACCGATATCGTGCTCAAGGACATTGCTCCGGTGCTGGCAGACCGCATTCGCCGCGTGGCCGAGGCGCGCAGCTGGAGCGTCCACGACACCATCATGTATATGCTGGAGCAGGGCCTGTTCCTCAGCGAGAGCGAAGTGCGCAGCGGCTTCAACGACCGTGAAGTGGACGTGCTGTCCGAGGCCATCACCGCATTGAAGGACGTGCCGCCCGGCCCCGGTTTCTAAGCGTGGCGGATGGTCAGGCCGGGTGGACGGTGCCCAGTACCCGCAGCCCCGAGGCTCCGGTCACGCTGGGCAGGTTGCCGGGCCGGCCGGCCAGCGTTTCCCGCGCCAGCCAGGCGAAGCCCATGGCTTCCACATAGTCCGGGTCCAGGCCGTGCAGCGCGGTGGACTCCACCGTCACCCCGGGCAGGCAGGCCTGCAGTCGTGCCATCAGCGCCGGGTTGTGGACCCCGCCGCCGCAGACCAGCATCCGCATGGTGTCGGGTTGCGTGCTGCACAGGGCTTGGGCGACGGTCGCGGCGCTCAGCTCAAGCAGGGTGGCCTGCACGTCCTGCGGTCGCCGGCTGTCTCCATCCAGGTGCTGCTGCAGCCAGCCCAGGTGGAATTGCTCGCGTCCGGTGCTCTTGGGCGGCGGCAGCGCGAACCACGGCTCGCCCAGCAGCCTGGCCAGCAGGCCGGCATCGACCCTGCCGCTGGCGGCAAACTGGCCACCGGCATCGTAGGCCTGGCCGGTGTGGCGCTCGCACCACGCATCGAGCAGCGCGTTGGCCGGGCCGGTATCAAAACCGCGCACCTCGCCCGAGCGCGGTAGCAGGGTCAGGTTGCCTATGCCGCCCAGATTCAACACCGCGCGCGCCTCGTCGGCAGCGCGCAGCATCGCCAGGTGGAACGCGGGCATGAGCGGCGCGCCATGCCCGCCGGCCGCCACGTCGCGCCGGCGGAAGTCGGCCACGGTGGTGATGCCGCTGCGTTCGGCGATGACATGCCCATCGCCCATCTGCCAGGTGAAGGCGTGGGCGGCTTCGGGCCGGTGGCGTACGGTCTGGCCGTGCGAACCGATGGCCTGCACCTGTTCGGGCTTGAGCCCGGCGTCATCAAGGGCCTGCAGTGCAGCGTGGGCGAAGGCCGTACCCAGGCACGTGTCGAGCATGCCCAACTCATCCAGCGAGCTCGCCTCACCGCCCTGTCCCAGCGCAATCAGGCGTGCGCGCAGTTCGGTATCCCAGGGATAGGTGCGGCCGAACAGCAGTTCGCAGTGCGGCTCGAAGCGCACCAGCGCGGCATCAATGCCGTCGGCGCTGGTGCCCGAGATCAGGCCAAGGTAGATCGGTGCCGGGTGAGCCATGGTTCAGCGCGTCGCTGCAGGTGTGGGGCGGGTGGCCAGCATCGCGCCGGCCGGTCGGTCCCACAAGGCCAGGCTCAACCTTTTTTCGCGGCGGGCTTCTTGCCCTTTGCGGTTTTGTCCTTCGGCGCGGCTGCGGCAACGGCGGTGTCCACGCTTGACT
>JAJAZJ010000084.1 GCA_026785795.1 Pseudoxanthomonas sp. | reverse complement strand
CGGCCGGCAAGCGCGAACCGGCAGCAGGGTTCACTGCGACACCAGCGCATCGGCCTTGGCCGCGCAGATGAAATCATTCTCGCTCAGGCCACCCACGTCGTGGGTGGAGAAACGCACCACGGCGCGGTTGTAATGCACGCCTAGGTCAGGATGGTGGTCTTCGCCGTGGGCCACGTAGGCCAGCGCGTTCACGAATGCCATGGTCTGGAAGTAATTGTCGAAGCCGAAAGTCTTGCTGATCGCGCGACCGTCTTCCACCAGCGCCCAGCCCTCGAGCTGGACAATCAATTCGGCCACCCGGGCCTGGGTGAGCTTGTGCTCGCTGCCCTTGAGCGGAAGACAGTGGGCCTGGACCAGCGGAATAAGGTCGGACATGATGGTTTTCCTTGGCGAGGATGCAGCCTGAACGTAACACGCGCAGCGTAATGGCCAGGTCTGGGCTGGTGGCGCCGCAGGTGGATAGAATAGCCGCATGATCCAGATTTCAGACAGCGCCCAGACCCATTTCCGCAAGTTGATCGAGCGCGAGGCCCTGCCCGGCATGGGCGTGCGCCTGTGCGCGGTGGATCCGGGTACGGTTCGCGCCGATGCGCGGCTTGAATTCGCTGAACCCCGCGATTTGCTGGGCGATGAGTGGGCAATGGATTGCGATGGTTTCACCCTCTACGTCGACGCCCACAGCGTGGCCTGGCTGGACGGCGCGCAGATCGATTACGTCACCGAGGGCGCAGGCAGCCAGCTGACCATCAAGGCACCGAAGATCAAGGGAATGGCGCCCGCCGAATCCGCATCGCTGGTGGAGCGGGTGCGCTGGGTGGTGGACAACGAGATCAATCCGCAGCTGGCCCAGCACAAGGGCCGGGTGGCGGTGGAGCAGGTGGACAGCGATGGCCTGGTGCTGCTGCGCTTCGGTGGCGGCTGCAATGGCTGCGGCATGGCCGACGTCACCCTGAAGCAGGGGATCCAGACCACCTTGATGGCGCGCGTGCCCGGCGTGACCGCCGTGCGCGACATCACCGACCACGACACCGGCGACGCACCTTACATCCCGCGCGACAACGCGGCCTGATTCCGCTTCCCCGGTGACGCAAGCCGCCGACATCATTGCAGCGCTGTTGGCCGTCAGACCGGCACCGGTGATGGAGCGCCAGACCGGTTTGCCCTATGGCTGGGGCCTGTGGCTGCGTAGCCTGAAGGAACGGTTGGGCACAGTAGGCCGCGAGCAGGCCGACGCCATGGTTGCGCTACTGGCCCAGCGCCCGCTGCCGGCAGCGCGTCCACGCGCAGCCGCGTTGAATCGCTGGCAGGCGTTCCGCGCGCTGTTCTACCACGGGTTCGAGCCACCGCTGCGCGAGGAACGCGGCCTGCGCTGGTTCGCCGGTGCCACCAGTTTTCTGATGCACCTGATGTTCTTGCTGTTGCTGGTGCTGCTGGCGCTGGTACGGGTGCCGCCCCTGCCGGCGCCGGAGCAAAGCAGCCGGGTGCAGGTGGAGTTCATCGGGGAGGGCACCCCGGAAGATCAGGGCGGCGGACTGCCGGATGACGCGGCTGCGGTCGCGCAGCCTGCGCCGTCCAATGCTTCGGCAGCTCCCAGCCCGGCGGCCGCGCCTGCCGCCGCCGCGTCCGCGACGACCGAGCAGCCCGTCGAGCCCGCACCCGAAGTGGCCCAGCAGAACACCCAGGTCACCGTGACCGAGACACCGACCACCGACTTCGTCCTGCCGCCGGTGATTGCGCGTACTCCGCAGACCACGCCAAGCGAAATCGTGCCGCCTGAAATCACGCCGCGCGAGGTGTCCGTGCCTGAGCGGGAAATCACCCGGGTGGAAGTGCAGATACTGCAGCGCGAATTGCCGCCGCGCGAGGTGGCTGTACCCGAGGTGTTGGTGGCCGTGCCTGAAGTGCGCATGCGCGAAATTCCGACCCCGCTGCCCCAGGTCAGGCCAATGCAGCTACCCGCGCCTGCGCTGGCCCTGCCCAATCTCAGCGCACCCATCCCCGGCGTGCGCGAGCTGGAAATCGCGCTGCCGGAACGCGGCGCAGCGTCCGCCAGCAGCAGCGCGACCACGGCCAGCGGCGCTGCTTCGGCAACGCCAGCCGCCAGCACGCCGCGCGGTACCCAGCCTGATGCGACCGCGTCCGGGTCTGCGTCCGCCAATCGCGCCGGCGCCGCGCCCAGCACACAGCGCGGCGATGATTGGGGCGCCTCTACCCGCAACACGGCCGGGCGGGCGGGCGCCAGTGCGGGACTTTTCAACGCCGATGGCAGCGTGCGCATCCCGGATCAAGGCACCAATGGTGCGAGCAACCCCGGGGCACCGGGCTCGGCCCAGCAGCAGCGTGCCGACGCCGACCGCGCGAGCAAGTGGCTGGAACGTCCGCAGTTCCCGTACGCGCCCACCATGTTCGACAAGTTCTGGGTGCCCAACGAGTCGCTCCTGGCCGAATGGGTGCGCCGCGCGATCCGCGAAGTGGAAGTGCCCATCCCGGGCACGTCGAAGAAGATCACGTGCATCATCTCCGTCCTGCAGGCGGGCGGCGCCTGCTCCCTGTCAGACCCCAACCTCAACGATCAGCCTTCCAGCGGCAAGCCGCCGCCGGATATCCCGGTGAAGCGGCAGCCCATCCCGACCGACAGTTAATCGCGCCGATTGCCAAGCGCGGATCTCTGCGCCTACTGTTGTTCCTGCCCAATATTGAAAGATGCTCACCTGATGCGTTTCTTCCTATCCAAGGCGCTGGGGCTGACGGCCGCCTTCATCGCCAGTTCGCCGGCCTTTGCCGATGCACTGGAAGGCGGTGCGGTGGCCGCGCCGGACCAGTATGGCGCGGAAGTTGCAGCGCAGATCCTGAAGCAGGGCGGCAATGCGGTGGATGCCGCGGTAGCCACGGCCTTCACCTTGGCCGTGACCTATCCCGAGGCAGGCAATATCGGCGGTGGCGGTTTCATGACCCTGTACATCGACGGCAAGCCCTACTTCCTCGATTACCGCGAAACCGCGCCCAATGCTGCCACCCGTGACATGTACCTGGACGAGAACGGGGAGGTGATCGAGAACCTGAGCCTGATCGGCGCCCGAGCCGCCGGGGTACCGGGGACGGTGATGGGCCTGTGGGAAGCGCACCATAGGTTCGGCACATTGCCCTGGAGCGAGTTGATTGCCCCGGCAGTGGGCTACGCGAAAAACGGCTTTATCGTGGCCGAAACGCAGTACCAGTATCGTGAAGACGCGCTGGAATTGTTCAATGCAAGCACCAACTTCAGTGATTACTTCGGCAGCATGAAGTCCGGGGAAATCTTCCGTCAGTCGGAGCTGGCCGCGACCCTGCAGCGCATCGCAGACCTCGGCGTCAACGAGTTTTACAGCGGCAGAACCGCCGATTTACTGGTGGCGCAGATGCAGTCAGACCAGGGGCTTATCACCAGGCAGGACCTGCAGGATTACACGGTCGTGTGGCGTGAGCCGCTGCAGGTGAGCTTTCGTGGCAATACCCTGTACACCGCGCCGCCACCCAGCTCGGGCGGGGTCGCGCTGGCCCAGCTGATCGGCATCAAGGAAGCGCGCGCGGCGGACTTCAAAGGCGTCAGACTGAACTCGGCCAAGTACATCCACCTGCTGGCAGAAATCGAGAAGCGGGTGTTCGCCGACCGTGCGGATTACCTGGGTGATCCGGCTTTTTCCGAAGTACCGGTCAAGCAGTTGACCGATCCGGCTTACCTCAAACAACGTTCCGCCGAAGTCAACCCCAACGCCATCTCGCCTACCGAGAAGGTGCGTCCGGGGCTTGAGCGGCACCAGACCACCCATTTCTCCATCGTCGATGCCCAGGGCAATGCGGTGAGCAACACCTACACGCTGAACTGGGACTATGGCAGCGGCGTGGTGATCAGGGGCGCGGGCTTCCTGCTGAATGACCAGATGGACGATTTCAGCGCCAAGCCCGGCGTGGCGAATGCCTTCGGCGTGGTGGGCGGTGACGCCAACGCCATCGCTCCCGGCAAGCGCATGTTGTCGTCCATGAGCCCGAGTCTGGTGACCCGCGACGGCAAGGTCACCCTGGTGCTGGGTACTCCCGGTGGTTCGCGGATTTTCACCTCGATCTTCCAGGTGCTGAACAACCTCTACGACTATGACCTGCCCCTGGAAAAAGCCGTGGCGGCGCAGCGCGTGCACCACCAGCTGCTGCCCAAGGACACTATTTATTACGACAGCTATGCGCCGCTGACCGGCAAAGTTGCCGATGAGCTCAAAGGCATGGGCTATGTCCTCGATGACCAGGGTTGGGAGATGGGCGATATCCAGGCAATCCGCGTCAACGGCACGCAGGTGGAAACAGCCTCCGACCCACGAGGGCGCGGAGTAGGCGTGGTTGTGGCGCAGTCGCTGGCAAATGCTGAAGCGAGGCAGCTGGCGTTGGTGCATTGCCGTTCGCCTCAGGTGGGGGTTGACAGTCAGGCCGCGCTGACAGGCTCGTTTCCACGGTTGGCTGCCTCAACAACGGTTGCCCCGCCGTCTACGCACTTGCCACCGGCGTGTCATGTACGCCAAAGCGATCCACCAGCGCGGCACCTGCCGTGAGCTGGCGCACGCATCTGGATTCGTAAAAAGCGCTGAAGCATCTCTGGACGATCACTCGGAATCTTCGGCTCCCAGCTCAAGCTGCCGTCTGCGCGTTAGTTACCGGCATCGAAAACAGAAAAGAGGCCTCGCGGCCTCTTTTTTTTTGACTGGCGGCTGGATCGGATCAGAGTCCGTGCAGGTCGCGCAGCTTGGTGGGGCGCGAGCCGAAGTACGCGGCCAAGTCGGAGATCTCCTGGTCGGTCAACGCCGCGGCCTGTGAAGTCATCAGCGCGTGTTGGCGATCGCCGGCGCGGTAGGCCTGCAGGGAATGGGCCAGGTAGTCCGCGTACTGGCCGCCGAGCAGGGGGTAGGTCGGGTCGATAGGGGCATTGCCGTCGGCGCCGTGGCAATCGATGCAGCTCTGACCGGTGGCCTTGCCCTTGGCGCTGGCCAACTGCTCGCCGATGGGGATGCGGCCGCCCGGCAGCCCGGCAGAAGAGCTGGAGCCGTGCTGGCCGCTGGCATTGCCGGGGTCGCCGGCAGCGACGTCCTTGTTCTGGGAGCAGGCCGCCAGGGCGAGGGCGGCGAGCAGGGCGAGGGCTAGGCGCGGGGCGTGCACGGCGTTCGACATGGGCGGCTTACTTCAAGGAGGAAAGGTAGACGGACAGGTCAGCGATGTCCTGCGCGGAGAAGCTTTCGGACTGCGCCTGCATGGTCGAGTGCTTGCGGTTACCGGCCTTGTATTCGTTAAGCGCCTGGGTGATGTATTCCGGCGTCTGGCCGCCGATCAGCGGCACATGGAAGCTGGGGTAGGCGTTCTTGTATCCAGTGACTCCATGGCAGCCTTGGCAGGTATAGGCGAGGATGCGGCCGTTTTCGGCATTGCCGACCAGCACGGGTGCAGCGGCTGGAGCCAAGTCGGAGGCAGCGGGGGCGGCTGCAGCCGTCGTTCCCGGTGCGACTTGGGCGGTAACGGCAGCAACCGAGAGGGCGGCGGCAAGGGCAAGCAAGGCGGCGAGCGGCAGCGGTCGCATCATGGATTGATCCGGATTCTCTGGATTGATTGGCGCGTGGCATTGCACGGTGCAAGGTGGTGCGCCAGCGCCGATCCAGTATAGCGTGCGTCCTCGCCAGCCTGTCATCTCATCCCTTGCACCCGACGGGCGCGCTGCCCGGATTGGGCGATGACAAGCACAGTGGATGCGGACAGAATGTGGTCCGCCCCCGCGCATCCCACCCGGTGGCCGGCACAAGTCACCATGACCTTCGGCGCATGTTCTGGTCATACTAGGGTGATATACATAGCTACAACACCCACCAACCCACCCGCGGCCGCCCATGTCCCTGTCCAGCAATCGCTTTGCTTCCAGCCCATTTCCTGCGCGAGCAGCCTTGTACACCCTGCTGGTACTGGGCCTGCTGTCGCTGGCCGCCTGCAAAGGGGGCAAGGACGACAAGAAGGATGAGGACGCCAACAAGGTCGCCGCGGTCCCGGTGGAGGTGTTCGCCACCGCCAAGCGTCCCATCGCCGCCAGCTACACCGGCACCGCCGCGCTGGAGCCGCGGGCCGAGTCGCAGGTGGTGGCCAAGACCTCCGGCGTAGCCCTTGGAGTAATGGCCGAGGAAGGTCAGTCGGTGACCGCGGGTCAGGCGCTGGTGCGCCTGGACTCGGATCGGGCGCGCCTGTCCGTGGCCCAGGCCTCGGCGCAGAAGAGCAAGCTGGAAAACAATTACCGCCGCGCCCAGCAGCTGGTGTCACAGCAGATGATCAGCGCCAATGACCTGGACCAGATCAGGTTCGACCTGGAAAACGCGCGCGCCCAGCACAAGATGGCCGAACTCGAGCTGTCCTATGCCACGGTCAAGGCGCCCATTTCCGGGGTCATTGCCTCGCGCTCGATCAAGACCGGCAACTTCGTCCAGATCAACACGCCGATCTTCCGGATCGTGGACGACTCACGGCTGGAGGCAACCCTCAACGTGCCCGAGCGTGAGATCGCCACGCTGAAGGTGGGTCAGCCGGTGCAGCTGGCGGTGGATGCGCTGCCCGGCCAGGCCTTCACCGGCAGCGTGACCCGCATCGCCCCGGTGGTGGATGCGGGCAGCGGCACGTTCCGCGTGGTCAGCACGTTCGACGGCGGCGGCCTGCTGCAGCCGGGCATGTTCGGCCGCATCAAGATCGACTACGACCAGCGTGCCGAGGCCGTGGTGGTGCCGCGCATCGCGCTGCTGGATGACGAGGGCGCGCCCACCGTGTTCGTGGTTCGCGACGGCAAGGCGACGCGGGTTCCGATCAAGCCCGGTTACATGGATGGTGAGTGGGTTGAAGTGCGCGAAGGCCTCAAGCTGGGTGACCAGGTGGTTACCGCAGGCAAGGTCGCGCTGCGCGAGGGTGCCCAGGTCGAAGTGATCGGGCAACCGGCCCCGGCCAAAGCCGCCCCAACAGCGGAGGCAAAGACCCCCGGTAAGCCGCAATGAGCGGCCATGCCAGCGAACCCGCAAACGACAAGCAGCCGCAGGCGGATGCAGCGCTGCTGCGCGGCGGCGGCCTGGTTGAATTCTCTATCCGCAGGCGGGTCACCGTGGCCATGTTCTGGATCACCATGATCCTGTTCGGCCTGATCTCGCTGACCTCGCTCAAGGTCAACCTGCTGCCGGACCTGAGCTATCCCACCCTGACTGTGCGCACCGAGTACACCGGCGCCGCGCCGTCGGAGATCGAGACCCTGATTTCCGAGCAGGTGGAAGAAGCGGTGGGCGTAGTGAAGAACCTGCGCAAGCTCAAGTCCGTCTCGCGCACCGGCCAGAGCGACGTGGTGCTGGAGTTCGCCTGGGGCACCGACATGGACCAGGCCAGCCTGGACGTGCGCGACAAGATGGAAACGCTGCAGCTTCCGCTGGAGGCCAAGCCGCCGGTGCTGCTGCGCTTCAACCCGTCCACGCAGCCGATCATGCGCCTTGCACTATCGGCCAAGACCGCAGGCAAGACCGACGCCGATGCCGTGCGTCAATTGACCGAGCTGCGCCGCTACGCCAACGACGACCTGAAGAAAAAGCTCGAGCCGGTGGCCGGCGTCGCCGCGGTCAAGGTGGGCGGCGGGCTGGAAGATGAAATCCAGGTGGAACTGGATCAGCAGAAACTGGCCCAGCTCAACCTGCCGATCGAAAGCGTGATCCAGCGCCTGCAGCAGGAGAACATCAATATTTCCGGTGGTCGCCTGGAGCAGGGCTCGCAGCGCTACCTGGTGCGCACCGTCAACCAGTTCGCCACGGTCGAGGAAATCCGCAACATGCTGGTGAGCACGCAGGGCGCTGCCGGCAATGATTCATCCAGCGCTGCACGGCAGATGTCGGCCATTGCCGCCTCCAGCGGCGATGCAGCCACCATGGCCGCCGCGGCCTCGCTGCAGGATGACTCTTCCGGCAGCAGCGGAATTGCTGCCGGCGTGCCGGTGCGGCTGCGCGACGTGGCCACCGTGACCCAGGGGTACAAGGAGCGCGAAGGAATCATCCGCCTGGCCGGCGACGAGGCCGTGGAGCTGGCCATCTACAAGGAAGGCGACGCCAACACCGTGGCGAGCGCCGATGCGGTCAAGGCGCAGCTGGAAAAGATCAAGTCGCAGATTCCGCCGGACGTGGAGCTGACCACCATTGACGACCAGTCGGTGTTCATCAACCACGCCATCAGCGACGTCAAGGTCGATGCGCTGATCGGCGCTATCCTGGCCATCCTGATCATCTTCCTGTTCCTGCGCGATGGCTGGAGCACGTTCGTGGTGGCGCTGTCGCTGCCGGCCTCCATCATCACCACCTTCTTTTTCATGGACCAGCTGGACCTGAGCCTCAACGTCATGTCGCTGGGCGGCCTGGCCTTGGCTACCGGCCTGGTGGTGGATGACTCCATCGTGGTCCTGGAAAGCATTGCCAAAGCCAGGGAACGGGGCCTGGGAATACTCGAGTCCGCGGTGGTGGGCACCCGCGAAGTCAGCATGGCGGTGGTCGCTTCCACCCTGACCACCATTGCCGTGTTCCTGCCGCTGATCTTCGTGGAGGGCATCGCCGGCCAGCTGTTCCGCGACCAGGCCCTGACCGTGGCCATCGCCATCGCCGTTTCGCTGGCCGTGGCCATGACCCTGATCCCGATGTTGAGCTCGCTGAAGGGTCGCCCGCCGCTGGCCTTCCCGAAAGAGGCACCACATCCGCGCACGCCGACGATGTCAGCAGCCATCAATACGGTGTTTGGCGTAACGAGACTGCCACTGGAACGAGGAATTCCTGCTTGGATCGCGTGGCCTATGGCTATTTTGCTGTTCCCGGCTCTTTTTCTTTTAGGGAGCTTCAAAGCAGCGTTTCTGTCGCATTCGCCCCTCTTTCGATGGCCCCTTGACAATGACCGGTGGCCGTCAGCATTGGGTTGGGTGGTTTGGCTAGTATTGCTTCCGATCAGGCTTGTATTGGTTTTACCCATCTGGACACTGGTGCTGTTCTTTACTGCATGTGCAGGCCCCATTTTCTTAGGTGTGAGCTGGTTCTTCGTGCGCCTGTGGCGCTGGATCGCCGCGGTGGTCACCCCGGTGATGCACAAAGCCAGCGACCTGGCGATGAGATTCTACGGCCGGGCCGAGACCCGCTACCTTGACCTGCTGCCCGGCGCCCTGCGCAAGCCGGGCCTGGTGCTGGGCGTTTCCGGCATTGCTTTCGTGCTCACCCTGCTGGCGATTCCCCTGCTGGGCGCCGACCTGATCCCGCAGCTGGCCCAGGATCGCTACGAAATGACGGTCAAGCTGCCGCCGGGAACGCCGCTGAGCGACACCGATCGCCTGGTGCGCGAGCTGCAGCAGAAGCACGCTGGCGACGACGGGGTCAGCGCGATGTATGCCGTCAGCGGCACCGGTACGCGGCTGGACGCCAGCCCCACCGAAAGCGGCGAGAACATCGGCAAGATCACCGTGGTCATGGCCGATGGCGGCAGCCGCAGGCTGGAAGCCAGGCAGACCGAAAAACTGCGCGCCAGCATGAAGGACCACCCGGGTGCACAGGCGGATTTCCGGCGTCCGGAGCTCTTCAGCTTCGCGGCGCCGCTGGAGATCGAGCTGCGCGGCCAGGACATGCAGGGAATCGAGCGTGCGGGGCAGAAGCTGGCGGGAATGCTGCGCAACAACCCGCACTACGCCGACGTGAAGTCGACGGTGGAGGAGGGCTTCCCCGAAATCCAGATCCGTTTCGACCAGGACCGTGCAGGTGCGCTGGGCCTGACCACGCGCCAGATCGCCGACGTGGTGGTGAAGAAGGTGCGCGGCGACGTGGCCACGCGCTACAGCTTCCGCGACCGCAAGATCGACGTGCTGGTGCGGGCACGGGAATCCGATCGCGATACGGTGGACAGCATCCGCCAGCTGATCGTCAATCCGGGCAGTTCGCGGCCGGTGACCCTGGAGTCAGTGGCGGAGGTGGTGTCCACCACCGGCCCCAGTGAAATCCACCGTGCCAACCAGACCCGCGTGGCCATTGTCTCGGCCAACCTGCGCGGCATCGATCTGGGCGCCGCGGTCAATGAAGTACAGGAGATGGTGGCCGAGGATTCGCTGGGTGCCGGCATCGGCATGCACATGGGCGGGCAGGGCGAGGAGCTGTCCGAATCCATCCGCGCTCTGCTGTTTGCCTTCAGCCTGGCCATCTTCCTGGTGTACCTGGTGATGGCCTCGCAGTTCGAATCGCTGCTGCACCCGTTCGTGATCCTGTTCACCATCCCGCTGGCGCTGGTGGGCGCGATATTGGCCCTGCTGCTGACCCGGTCACCGATCTCGGTGGTGGTGTTCATCGGCCTGATCCTGCTGGTCGGGCTGGTGACCAAGAGCGCGATCATCCTGATCGATAAGGTCAACCAGCTGCGCGAAGCGGGCGTGCCCAAGCGCGAGGCGCTGGTGCAGGGCGCACGCTCGCGCCTGCGCCCGATTGCCATGACCACCCTGTGCACGCTGTTCGGCTTTCTGCCGCTCGCGCTGGCCTTCGGCCCGGGCTCTGAAGTGCGCTCGCCCATGGCCA
This sequence comes from Pseudoxanthomonas sp., assembly GCA_026785795.1. Classification (GTDB taxonomy): domain Bacteria; phylum Pseudomonadota; class Gammaproteobacteria; order Xanthomonadales; family Xanthomonadaceae; genus Pseudoxanthomonas_A. The sequence goes on along the minus strand of JAJAZJ010000084.1, from coordinate 551 downwards.
TCACCGTGATCGGCGGCCTGCTGGTATCGACCCTGCTCACCCTGGTGGTGATCCCGGTGGTCAATGACCTGCTGGACCGCCGCCCCGACGAGGACTACGCCGAGCGCGGGCGTCGCAACCGTGAAAGCCTGGCCCGCGTTGCCGCTGGCGCTGGGCTGGAGCCCGCATGAGCGTCGCCGAGTTCAGCATCAAGCGGCCGGTCACCACGATCATGTTCTTCGTGTCGCTGGTCGCGATCGGCCTGATCGCGGCCTTCCGCCTGCCGCTTGAAGCCTTCCCGGAGATCTCCCCGCCCTTCATCTTCGTGCAGCTGCCGTATGCCGGGTCCACGCCCGAGGAAGTGGAGCGGACCGTGCTCAGGCCGGTGGAGGAGGCCGTGGCCACGATGAGCGGCATCAAGAGCATCAACGCCTCGGCCAACGCCGATGGCGCGCAAGTGTTCATCCAGTTCTCGGACTGGGAACGTGATGTCGCGATCGCCGCTTCCGAAGCCCGTGAGCGCATCGATGCGATACGCGATGAACTGCCCGATGACCTGCAGCGTTACCAGG
>JAJAZJ010000083.1 GCA_026785795.1 Pseudoxanthomonas sp. | reverse complement strand
TGTGAATGCCGCACGTTACAGCGGCACAGCGGGTCACAGCGGCCAGATTGCCGTGGGCTTTGATGCCGACCTAGTGTTGCTATCAACCAACCCGCTGGTGGATATTCAGGCGCTGCGGCAGGTGCAGGGGCTGGTGATTGCCGGGCAGTGGTACGACCAGCCGCGATTGGCGAAACTGCGGCAATTTGCGCTGGATCAGGCCGGGAGTCTGCGCATCAACCTGCACTTGGTATCGGGTGCGCTGCGAAGTGAAATGTTTCGCCAGCAGTTTGCTGATTGACGCGGAGATTTTGACTGTAGGGGTGCCGCATCCGGTGGGCCAGGGTCTGCCACGACCATAGCGGTCATGGGCGTCTGCTTTCGACCAGGGGAAAATGGGGTCAGGTTGGACTACCCCTAATTCCTCGGACAGTTTAGTTAGCCCGTCGGGTGGGCTTAAGCCCACCGCTTTTCGTTCCGGCGTCATTGAAGTCGGATGCATGGAAATGGTGGGCTTAAGCCCACCGCGTTTCGGTCTGGCGTCATCGCGGTTTGATACATGGCAATGGTGGGCCCAGGCCCACCCTACATCGGTGCTCTGGGTTGTTTGATGATGGTGTGGGCCGGGCGCAACGGGGCTAAAGAAGCCAGCGTAGCCTGGGTAAGCGAAGCGCACCCGGGGCGCGGTGCACGAAGAATCCACGATCCCCGGGTGCGGCCTTTGGCCTTACCCGGGCTACTTCCTGGCCACTGCAAAGAAACAACCAACGGCGTCAGAGCGGCTTTGTAAAAACGACATCGCCGTTTCTGCGAGGCTTCATTCGCTCAAGTAACTCTGACCCCCTTGATCTGTCGACCCTGCGGCGACTATTGGTCCCCGCCTGCCAGCAAATGCTCCTTCCAGAACTGCATGGACGCGGCGCCGAAGAAATCGCTGTTGGCTTTCTTGCGGAAGCCGTGGCCTTCGTCGTTGAACATCAGGAACCACACCGGCTGGCCGTTGCCGCGCACCGCCTTCACGATCTGCTCGGCCTCGGTGTAGGGAACGCGGGGGTCGTTGCGGCCGTGGGCGACGAACAGCGGCGCGGTGATCCTGTGCGCCTGGTTGAGCGGCGAGATGCGTTCGAACACGGCCTGCATGGCCGGGTCGCGCTCGTCGCCGTATTCGGCGCGGCGCAGGTCGCGACGGTAGCTTTCGGTGTTCTTCAGGAACGTGCCGAAATGGGAGATGCCCACCACGTTGATGCCGGCGCGGATGCGTTCGGGGTAGTGCATCATCGAGGCCAGCACCATGTAGCCACCATAGCTGCCGCCGCTGACGCCTACGCGGCTGGCGTCCAGCCCGGGCTGCAGCGCGATCCAGTCCAGCAGCGCGCCGATATCCTTCACCGAGTCCTCGCGCAGCTCCGCGTTGTCCAGGGTCAGGAAGGTCCTGCCGTAGCCTGAGGAGCCACGCACGTTGGGCGCCAGCACCGCCACGCCCAGCTCGTTGGCCAGGAACTGGAAGTTGGGACTGAAGCCGGGCACGGCCTGGCTTTCCGGGCCACCGTGGATGTTGATGATCACCGGCACCTTGCCACCGCCGGCGGGTTTCACCGGCAGGTACAGGAACGCGGGAATGGTGCGCGGCTTGCCGTCCACCGTATCGAAGCTGGGGAAACGGATCAGGGTCGGCGCCACGAATCGCGAGGCATCCAGCCCGCCGACTTCGCTGCGCGTCCACCGGGTCAACTGCTTGCCGGGAAGGTCAATGACGTGGACGTCGCTGGGCGAGGTAGCGCTGTTCAAGGTCAGCGCCAGGCGCTTGCCGTCCTGCGAGAAGCTGAGGCCACCAATCACCCCCAGCGGCAGCTCGGGCAGGGCTACCGGGCGATGCCCGGGCACGGTTAGCACGTGCAGTTGGTCGATGCCATCTTCGTTGCTGACAAACGCCAGGTGCTTGCCGTCGTCCGCAAGGGTGAAGCCGGACACATCCCAGGGAATGTCACCGCTCAACTGCCGCAGCGTATTGCTGGCCGGCGCATGGTAACGCAGGGTCCGGAACTCACTGGGCTTGCCATTGAAGGGCTCATCGGAGACAAAGTAGACCGCTTGACCATCCGGCGCGTAGCGGAATCCGCCGAAAGCGGCCTTGCCGCCTTCAATCGGAAACCGGGTCAGCTGGCCGCTGGCGACGTCGACTTCACCCGGGTAGGACTCGTTGATGGACACGGTCTGCATTACCAGCAGGCGCTTGCGGTCGGGCGAGAAGTCCATCGCACTCCAGCTGCCGCCGGCCGTGACCAGCGGGCGGGCGGTTCCGGCGCGCGTATCGCGCACCCACACGTCGCGGTCGGTGCCGTTGCGTGCGGTGCTGGTGTACGCCATCAGGCCGCCGTCGCGGCTGAGCACGGCACCCGCGTTCTGGGTGCGCTTGCCGTCGGTGAGCAGGGTGCTGGCGCGGGTGTCGGCGTCGAACCAGTACAGCTGCGAGAACTCATCACCACCCGTGTCCTTGGCGAACACGAAGCCATCGCGCCATGCACTGGCGGGTGCAGGCGTAAGCCCGCTCACTGGCTCGGGATAAAAGGTCAGCTGCTCACGCATCCCCAGGGGCGAGCACACGCGGTGCGCCTGGGCGGTCTCGGCAAAGCGGGTGCTCATCAGCAGGCAGCCTTCGCGGGTCCAGCCGGCAAGCGAGGCACCGCGGGTGTTCTGGTAGCGATTGAGTTGTTCGATCAGCTCCGCCGGCACCTGTGGCAGGTTTTCGCTGATTCGGTTGCCTTGCTCCAGGCGGGTGACATCCTTGCGCGTTGCGTCCGCGGCTTGCGCGGCTGCAGGCAGCGCTGGCGAGAACGCAAGGGTCAGGCAAAGGCAAAGGCTGTGTCGGCGCATCGTGTCAATCCCGTGTCTAGTGGGGTGGAGTCTAGCGCGAAGACAGGCTGCAACAAATCCCGATACGGGCAATCCCAGGAACCCTGGTTGGGTGATGGATCGTTGTTGGTTTCGTGCGTATTGGTGGGGTGCGGTCGCAGCTTGCGCGGCTCTTGCATAAGTGGGGTGTGCTCAGCTGCGGCCTACGCGGGCCTGCAGCAGGGCGCGCAGTTCATACTTGTCGGCCTCGTCCAGGCTGCCGTCGCGGTTCTTGGCCTGCAGTTCCTCGATGCGCTGCTCCACGGTCTGCTTCTCAAGCTGGGTCGCGGCGTCCAGCAGCTCCATGCGCCAGATGGTCTCGTTGCCCGGGATTGCGTGGGAAGCCAGCTTCTGCAGCGCAGCCAGCTCCTCGCGCTCGGAGAAATGCTGCAGCAGTGCACCGGTGGTGATTTCCGGGCGTGCGTGGACCAGCGACAGCAGCTCCAGCAGCAGATCAACGCCCGGTTGCTCCAACTCGCCGAAGGCATAGGGCGGGGCCAGCGCCAAGCCGAGCGCGGGCTGCTGCAGCAATATCGAGATTGCGGCGCGCACCAGGCTGCGCTTCTGGGTGCTGGCCGGGACGCGGGACACCGGCCTGGATTTTTCAGGACGCGCGGCCTGCTGCCTGGCCATGCCGGTGATTTCGCCGAGGCGCTGGCGCATCAGGTCGCCAAAGGCGCCCTCCGGAATCTGCGCCAGCAGCGGTTTGGCGCGTTCGGCCAGCCGCGCCTTGCCGTCCAGGGTGGACAGGTTCACGTCTTTGCCCAGCTCGTCGAAGAAGAACTGCGACAGCGGCGTGGCCTGCTGCAGGCGTGCGTTGAAGCCCGCCAGGCCCTCGCTGCGCACGATGCTGTCCGGGTCTTCGCCATCCGGCAGGAACAGGAAAAACGCCTGGCGTCCGTCCTTCATCCGCGGCAGCACAGACTCCAGCGCCCTCCAGGCGGCGCGCTGGCCGGCGGCGTCGCCGTCGAAACAGAAATACACGTCCGGTGAATTGCGGAACAGCAGCTCCGCATGATCCGGCGTGGTCGCCGTGCCCAGCGTGGCGACCGCCTGGGTCACGCCGTACTGGAACAGCGACACCACGTCCATGT
>JAJAZJ010000082.1 GCA_026785795.1 Pseudoxanthomonas sp. | reverse complement strand
TCGCCCAGGAAGAAGTCGATGCCGCCGTCCCACGGCACGTTCCGATGGGTGCCCAGGTCGATCCGTGCCAGCGCATCGGGAAACCCATGCTGCCAGCCGGTGACGGTCGCGTTGTCGTATGGGTGGTCGGCCACGTCCCAGCCGAACACCACGTCGCAGAAGCCGAAGCCGTCGTCGGCCGCGCCTTCGAACTTGTCCTTGTGCAGGTACTTGCCGCGCAGGACGCCGTCGATGTCGCTGCAGGCCACCTTGACCTTGGACGCGCCGGATTTGCGCACCGCGGCGAGCGCGGGGTGAACGGACCTGACCATGGACTCTCCTGCTGGGGGAGTCAAAAGCCTACGCCAAAAGCCGGACGCCGTGTTGTGCCCCGGCCACTGGCGCGGGCCTGCCGCTGCGCATGCGTGCCGCGCGCCTGGGCCAGCAGCTCAGGTGCCGACCAAGCCGCCATCGTCCTTGCGAATGACCACGGTCGCCGAGCGCGGCCGCCCCGCCGGCTGCTGGTCGGGCCAGTTCGAATAGCGGCGCGGGTTGGCCGGATCGCTGCGCTCGCTCGGCGTCTCGCCCGGGTGCTGGATGTTGACAAAGAGGGTGCGTCCATCGGGCGTGGCGGTGGCGCCGGTCACCTCGCAGCCGACCGGTCCGACCAGGAAGCGCCGGATCTCACCGGTGCGCGGATCGGCTGCCAGCATCGCGTTGTTTCCCAGCCGCGTCATGTCCCCCTTGCCCATCGCCGAAGTCGACATGTCGGTCTGGATCCAGAGCACGCCGCGCGCGTCGACCCAGAGGCCGTCCGGGGCGCCGAACGCATCGCCGTTGACCTGGCCCTTCGCCTCGGCGCGCGTGTTGACCGGGTCGCCGGCCAGCACGAAGTGGTCCCACTGGAAGTTCGTGCCTTCGAAGCCGCCGTCTTCCTTCCAGCGGATGACGTGGCCCATGGTGTTGTTGGCGCGAGGATTGGCAGCGTCGACGCCAGGCTGCCCGGCGGCACCTCGATTGCTGTTGTTGGTCAGCGCGCAATACACCCATCCTTGCTGGTCGACGGCGATCCATTCCGGCCGGTCCATCTTGGTTGCGCCGACCCGGTCGCTGGCTTGCCGCGTCTTGACCAGCAGCTCGCCCTGGTCGGCGAAGCCGTTGGCGGACGTGAGATCTCCCTGGCCCTGGACCAGCGGCAGCCACTGGCCGCGGCCACCGCCATCGAAGCGCGCCACAGAGAGCGTGCCGTGGTCCAGCAGCTGCGCGTTTTCGCGAAAGCCGCCGGGCTTGATGCGGTCGCGGCTGACAAACTTGTAGATGTATTCGAAGCGCGCATCCTCGCCGGAATACACGACCGCGCGCCCGTCCCGGGTCACGGCCACGGTGGCGCCCTCGTGCGCAGCCCGTCCCAGTGCCGTGCGCTTGACCGGCACGCTGCCGGGGTCGAACGGGTCGATCTCGACGACCCAGCCGAAGCGGTTGGGTTCGTTCGGATGGCGGGTGGCATCGAAGCGTTCGTCGTGCTCATGCCAGCGGTAACCGGCCGGCTCGCCCTTGAGCAGGCTCCAGCGGCGCTCGTGCGCATTCGGTGCGTCCGGCCCCTTGAAATAGCGGATGAAGTTTTCTTCGCAGGTCAGGTAGGTGCCCCACGGCGTGATGCCGCTGGCGCAGTTGTTCAGCGTGCCCAGCACCCGCCGACCACCGGGGTCGGCCGCGGTCTTCATCATGGCGTGGCCCGCAGCCGGACCGCTGATCGCCATCGGCGTGCTGGCCGTGATGCGGCGGGCCCAGCGCGAAGGCCGCACCACCTGCCACTGGCCGCCGCTCTGCGCCACCTCGATCACCGAGACGCCGTGGGCGGCCTGGGCCTTGCGAACCTTCTCGGCGCTCCAGGTCGCCATGCCGTCGGCGTGCAGCAGGCCATCGTCGGCGTATTCGTGGTTCATCACCAGCAGCCCCGACTGGCCGGCACCCTGTGCAAAGAAGTGGATGCCGTCGTGGTGCATGCCCATCTGCACTTCCTGGTCGGCAGCGCTGTTGCTGCCGTCCGGCCTGAACGCAGGGTCTTGCCCGAGCAGTCCGACCGGCGTTCCCCAGGGCGCGATCACCTGCGCGCTATAGCCCACGGGCACGGTCACGGTATCGGCAACGGACGCTGCAACGCTCTTGAAACCCAGCAACGGTCCCGCAGCGAGCGGCATGGCGCAACCGGAAAGCGCGCCCGCTCCCAGCGGCGCCAGCAAACCGGTCATCGCCATCCCCAGCCCACCACGCAGCACCATGCGGCGACTCGGCTCGCTGACGTCATGGATGCTGGGGTTGGAGGAGCGGTTGCTGTCCTCCATTGTCGAAAAATCTTTGGCCATCGGGCTGGTCCTGCAGTTAGGGCCCGATGCGAGTTGCATCGGGCGCTTGCCAGCTTACACGGCCAGATTCTTTCGGCCAAGCCCTCCAAAGCCCGTGAGGCTTAGGATGGCAGTCTGCTTCCACACGGGACCACCATGCATTCGCCTGACATCGCCGCGCTGCGGACCCTGGCCCTGGTCGGGCAGGCGCCGCTGGCGGAGCTCTCCAGCGACCAGCCGCGCCTGAACGCACTGACCGGCGGCCAGGGCAGCTTCCGGCTGGAGTTCAGGCACTACGATGCCGTGCCGCCAACGGTGCAGCGCCAGCTGGTGTCGCAGTTCCGGGTGCGGGACGACCCATGACGCTGTCGGCTCCGGCTCCGGGTTCTGATGCCGCTGCTGCTGCTGCATCTGCGTCCGAGCTTCAGTTGTTGCTCGCTCGTGCCAGCCACGCGCTTGCTCGATCCGATGCCGCCTTGCTGCAGGGCGACCTGGAGGCCATGCACGCCCCGCTGACGGTGGCGCTGGAGGCGCTGGCCGCACTGACCGCGCAGGGCCACCAGATCCGCAACGACCGGCCGCCGCCCGCCGCATTGGACGAAAAACGCGTCACCCAGGCCCTCTGGCTGATGCTGGCCCAGCTCAAACGGGCCGGCTGCAGTGTCTTCCCGTTCGCCGGTACGCTGCTCGGGCTGGAACGCGACGGCCGGCTGCTGCCCAACGACAAGGACGTGGATCTGGCCGTCTGGCTGGAGGATTTCCAGCTGGCGTGCCGGACGCTGGAGGCCATCGGCTGCATGCGGGCCACCAATTCGCCGCCGTTCGGCAACATCGCGACTTTCGTGTTGCTGCAGCCGCGCCTGAGCGTGGACCTGTTCGGCCTGCGGCGCGAACCGGAAAGCGCCAGGCTGGTCGGCGGCGCCTGGCTCTATGGCCGGCCGCCTTCGCACCAGCGCATCACCCGCTATCCCTGGTTCGACCTGGTGGCCCGGGCCGGGCCGGCGGGCGAGGTCTGGTGGCCCGAGCCCCCGGCCACCCTGCTCACGGCCCTGTATGGCGACTGGCGCAGACCGCAGCCGGAGTGGGATTCGCTGGTGTCCTGCAGCGCGCTGCAGGACACCAACCTGAGCTGGCGCTGCTGGGCCTTGAAGAACCTGTGCGACCGCTGGCTGACCGGCGACCTGCTGCGAACCCGGGGCTTGCTGGACCAGATCATCCAGCGCGGCGGGCTGGACCCGGAGCTGTCGCGCTACCGCGATTGCCTCGACGCCAGTCTGCACAGCGCGCGGGCGGCGCAGCAATGAAGGTCTTGCCGCGCAACCAGGTGGCAGTGCTGATCCCGGCGGCGGGGCGCGGCGAGCGGCTCGGCCTCGGTCCGAAAGCCGGGCTGGCGCTGGGCGGACGGCTGCTGCTGGACTGGGTGGTCGACAAGGCGCTGCAGGTCGGCGACCAGGTCATCGTGGCGTGCGCGCCAGGTGCGCCGGCGCCCTCGGGCTGCAGCCGCATCGAAGGCGGCCCGACCCGGCAGGACAGCGTGCTGCGGCTGGTGCGCGCGGCCGATCGCCCCTGGACGGTGGTCTGGGATGCCGCCCGTCCGTTCGGCTCGGTCCAGCTGGCGCTGGCGGTGCTGGAGGCGGCCCGCGAGACCGGCGCGGCAGGCGCTTTCATCGCCAGCGAAGTTCCGGTCGCGGTGGTCCAGGACGGATGGCTGAAGCAGTCGATCCCGGCTGCCGGCACTGCGCTGTTCCAGACGCCGCAGGCATTCGCCCACCGGTTGCTGCTGGCGGCGCTGGAGCGCGCGGCGGCCGACCGGGTGCTGGTGCAGTCCGCGCTGGAGCTGATGCTGCGCGATGGACACCAGGTGCGGGTGGTGCCAGGAGAAAAACTCAACCTCAAGCTCACCACGGCGGAAGACTGGCTGCTGGCGCAATCGCTGCTCGGGTTGCTGAAGTAATCCCGCGCGCCCAGTCGCCCCTCAGTCACCTCCCCATCGCCCCTCGATCACCCCCCAGTCGCCCGTTTGGGGGCGACGCCCGGGATTAAAACCCCGCGGGCCCACACAACAGAATTCTTTGAAAAGGACCCCCCCAAGTCCGCCCGTACCCAGCTGCCCGCAAACCCCCAACG
>JAJAZJ010000081.1 GCA_026785795.1 Pseudoxanthomonas sp. | reverse complement strand
GGGCGTGCTGGTGATCGACGCGCAGCGCTTCCGCACCCAGGACCGCAACCGCCAGGATGCGCGCGAGCGGCTCGCCGCATTCATCGGCAGCGGACTGGTCGCGCCCAAGAAACGTATCGCCACCAAGCCCACCCACGGCTCGAAACTGCGCAGGCTGGACGCCAAGCGCGGGCGCGCCCAGATCAAGCGCGGCCGTTCCACCAAGGGAGAAGTGGAGTGAAGCAGATCGACGAAGTGATTCCCGCGATCCCGCCGAACATGCCGCAGGTGAAACCCAACCGCTTTACCCGCTGGCTGGGCCGCACCGCTTTGCGCTTCGGCGGCTGGCGCGTCGTCGGCCCCATTCCTGACTTGTCCAGGGCGGTGATGGTGGTGGCGCCGCATTCGTCCAACTGGGACGGGTTCTGGGGCATGGCCGCCAAGATCGCGCTGGGCCTGGAGGTGCGGGTACTGGGCAAGGCGCAGCTGTTCTGGTGGCCGCTGGGCCCGTTGCTGCGCCGGCTGGGCGCCATTCCGGTGGATCGCAGCTCACCGCAGGGCACCATTGAGCAGGCCATCGCCATCATCGGCGAGCTCGACCGCATCTGGTTCACACTGACCCCGGAAGGCACGCGTAAACGCGTGGACCATTGGAAGACCGGCTTCTGGAAGATTGCGCGCAACGCCGACGTGCCGATCGTGCTGGCGTATTTCAATTATCCGGACAAGACCATCGGCATCAACCACGTGTTCCACACCAGTGACAGCCTGCAGCAGGACATGGCCCGAATACGCGAGTGGTACCGGCCGTGGCAGGGCAAGAATCGCGGCACGGCCTGAATGAATCGCAGCTACGCGCCCCACTTCTGGCCCACGCGCGCTGCTAACGGTTGCGCCAGCGTGCACGGATTGTCCTGCGCTGTGTAGCGACTTCCGCGGCAATCACCCCCGCGTCGAACCGCTGCTGCACAGCCGCGGCTTGAAGTAAACCCGGCGCGTGCCGGGCGTTCGCGCCCGGCAGCGGCCCTCAGTTGCGCACATTCAGCATCCGGCTCAGGCCCAGCGCGGCCAGCGTGCACAGCGCGCCGGACAGCAGGTAGGCGCCCAGGTAGGCCAGGCCGAAATTCGCGCACAGCCCCAGCGCCACCAGCGGCGCAAACGCGGCACCGATCAGCCAGGCCAGGTCGGAGGTGAGCGCCGCGCCGGTGTAGCGGTAGGTGGGACCCAGGTTGGCGGTCACTGCGCCAGCCGCCTGTCCGTAGGAGAGCCCCAGCAGCACGAAGCCGACCAGCACGAAGGTGTTTTCCTCGGCAACGCCGCCCTCCAGCAGGGTCGGTGCGAAGCCGCTGAACATTGCAATGACCGCTGCCATTACCGCCAGCGTACGCGGGCGCCCGATGCGGTCGGCGATCAGGCCGGAGACCACGATGCCGCCAGCGGCGAGGAACGCCCCCAGCACCTGCACCATCAGGAATTCACTGGCCGAGCGATCCGAGAACAGCAGGATCCAGGAAATGGGGAAGATGGTGACGATGTGGAACAGCGCATAGCTGGCCAGCATCGCGAACGCGCCGATCACCACGTCGCGGCCCTTGTCGCGGAACAGGTCGCGCACCGGCGCGGGCTGCAGCTCGTATTCAGTGAACTGGTGGGCGAACTCTTCGGTCACCACCAGGCGCAGCCGCGCGAACAGGGCCACCACGTTGATCATGAAGGCGGCCAGGAACGGGTAGCGCCAGCCCCAGTCGAAGAAGTCCTGGCTGGGCAGAACGGCGTAAAGATAGGCAAACAGCGAGGCTGCGATGATGAAACCCAGCGGCGCGCCCAGCTGGCCCAGCATCGCGTACCAGCCGCGGCGGTCCTTGGGCGTGCTGAGCGCCAGCAGCGAGGGCAGGCCATCCCATGAGCCGCCCAGGGCGACGCCCTGGCCAATGCGCAGCAGCGCCAGCAGCACGACCGACGCCATACCCAGGGTGTCGAACCCGGGCAGGAAGGCGATGCCCGCCGTGCAGGTGCCCAGCAGGAACAGCGCCAGGGTCAGCTTGGTGCGGATGCCCCAGCGGCGCTGGATCTCCATGAAGGCCACGGTGCCGAGTGGCCGCGCGATGAAGGCCATCGCAAACACCGTGAACGCGTACAGGGTGCCGTTGAGCGCGTCGGCGAAGGGAAAGAACACCGACGGGAACACCATCGCCGAGGCGATGCCGTAGACGAAGAAATCGAAGTTTTCCGAGGTGCGGCCGATCACCACGCCCACCGCGATTTCGCCCGGCGTCGCCTTGGCATGGGCGTCGTCCAGCGGTTGCGCGTCGGCCGGCGGGAAGTCCGCCGTGAGGGGAGGGTTGGCAGGTGTCATCGGCAGCAGGATGGGTGAGAGGGCGGTGCAATGGAAGCGGGCACCCCCGAACCAGGGGTGCGCGGGACTTTCCGGATGCCAGAGTCCCACTGCGCGGCGCCGGGTGCCATAGGACAAAACGTCCAATCGCCCCGCGCCCGCCTCAGGACTAACCTTTGCGCTCACCAAGAACTGGTCCGCCCCGCCGTGCCCCCGTGCAAGCGCCCCTCCAAGTATTCCGCCCGCAGCCTGCTGCTGGCCGCAGCGGCGCTGCCGCTGGCGGGCTGCAATACCCTGCTGCTGAACGCCCCCGGCGACGTGGCCGCCCAGCAGGGCGACCTGATCGTGCTTGCGACGCTGCTGATGCTGATCATCATCCTGCCGGTGCTCGTGCTGACCCTGCTGTTTGCTTGGCGCTACCGCGCCTCGAACAAGCAGGCGACCTATACCCCGGACTGGAACCATTCGATCCAGCTTGAGCTGGCCATCTGGGCCGCTCCGCTGCTGATCATCATCGCCCTGGGCGCGGTCACCTGGGTCAGCACCCACACCCTGGACCCCTACCGCCCGCTGCAGCGCATCGACGCCGACCGCCCGATGCCGGACGCGGCTGAACCACTGGTCATCGAAGTGGTGGCGCTGGACTGGAAGTGGCTGTTCCTCTACCCGGACCAGGACATCGCCATGGTCAACGAGGTGGCGATTCCAGTTGACCGGGAAGTGCAGTTCAAGATCACCGGCTCCACGGTCATGAACTCGTTCTACATCCCGGCGCTGGCCGGGATGATCTATGCGATGCCGGGCATGCAGACCCAACTGCACGCGATCATGAACAAGCCCGGGACCTACACCGGCTTTTCCGCCAACTACAGCGGCGACGGATTCTCCGGCATGCGCTTCAAGCTGCATGGCATAAGCGATGTCGAATTCGAGCAGTGGGTGGAGAAGGCCAGGGCCAGCGCTTCCACGCTGAGCCGCGAGGCCTTCCTGGAGCTGGAAAAACCCAGCCAGAACGAAGCGCCGCGCGCCTTCTCCAGCGTCTCACCCGGGCTCTACCAGGCGATCCTCAACCGTTGCGTGGATGCCAGCAAGCTGTGCATGGACCAGATGATGGCCATTGATGCCAGAGGCGGCCTGGGTATCCGCGACAACGGCACCGCCACGCTGGTGGAACGGCGCAACGGTGACGTGCGCGGCGGGCGCTTCGTAAGTTCGGAAATGTGCCGGGCCGATGATCCGCCTGTGCTCGCCCGGCTGACCCCACCGGTTCCCAGCTCATGACCCTGCCGCTCGCCTCCGCCCCTGGCTACGAGCCCATTGCCAGCACCTTCTGGCTGGGTCGCCTGTCGCTGGAAGCGCTGCCGCTGCACGATCCGATCCTGGTCGCCACTTTCATCATGGTCGTGCTGGGCGGGATGGCACTGCTGGCGGTGCTGACCTATTACCGCCTGTGGGGCTACCTGTGGCACGAGTGGTTCACCAGCATCGACCACAAGAAGATCGGCATCATGTACATCGTGCTGGCGTTGATCATGCTGCTGCGCGGCTTTGCCGACGCGCTGATGATGCGTGCGCACCAGGCCACGGCCTTCGGTGAATCCACCGGCTTACTGCCGGCCGACCACTACGACCAGATCTTCACCGCCCACGGCGTGATCATGATCTTTTTCGTGGCCATGCCGCTGGTCACCGGGCTGATGAACTTCGTGGTTCCGCTGCAGATCGGCGCCCGTGACGTTGCCTTCCCGTTCCTCAACAACTTCAGCTTCTGGATGACCGCTTCCGGCGCGGCGCTGATGATGGTGTCGCTGTTCGTGGGCAAGTTCGCAGCCACCGGCTGGCTGGCCTATCCGCCGCTGTCGGGCAGCGCCTACAGTCCCGGGGTCGGGGTCGACTACTACATCTGGGGGCTGCAGATCGCCGGGGTGGGAACGCTGCTGTCCGGCATCAACCTGGTCGTGACCATCGTCAAGATGCGCGCACCCGGGATGGGCATGATGAAGATGCCCATCTTCACCTGGTCTGCGCTGTGCACCAACATCCTGATCGTGTCTGCGTTCCCGGTGCTGACCGTGGTACTGGCGCTGCTGGCGATGGATCGCTACGTGGGCACCAACTTCTTCACCAATGACCTTGGCGGCAACGCCATGATGTACGTCAACCTGATCTGGATCTGGGGCCACCCGGAGGTCTACATCCTGATCCTGCCGGCTTTCGGCGTGTTTTCCGAGGTGGTGTCCACCTTTAGCGGCAAGCGCCTGTTCGGCTACACTTCCATGGTCTACGCGATGCTGGTGATCACCATCCTGGCCTACCTGGTGTGGCTGCATCACTTCTTCACCATGGGCTCGGGCGCCAGCGTCAACTCCTTCTTTGCCATCACTACCATGATCATCTCCATCCCCACCGGGGCGAAGATCTTCAACTGGCTGTTCACCATGTATCGCGGCCGGATCCGCTTCGAGCTGCCCATGCTGTGGACCATCGGCTTCATGATCACCTTCACCATTGGCGGCATGACCGGCGTGCTGCTGGCGGTTCCGCCTGCCGACTTCGTGCTGCACAACAGCCTGTTCCTGGTGGCGCACTTCCACAACGTGATCATCGGCGGCGTGGTGTTCGGCATGTTCGCGGGCATCAACTACTGGTTCCCGAAGGCATTCGGGTTCAAGCTGGATGAGTTCTGGGGCAAGCTGTCGTTCTGGTTCTGGCTGAGCGGATTCTTCTTCGCCTTCATGCCGCTGTACGTGCTGGGGCTGATGGGTGTCACCCGGCGCATGAGCAAGTTCGACGACCCGTCGCTGCAGATATGGTTCGTGATCGCCGCGTTCGGCGCGCTGCTGGTGGCCCTTGGCATCGCCTGTTTCCTGATCCAGATCTTCGTCAGCATCCGCCGCCGCGAGGCCCTGCGCGACCACACCGGCGACCCGTGGGGCGGGCGAACCCTTGAGTGGGCGACCTCGTCACCACCGCCGGCCTACAACTTCGCCTTTACCCCGGTGGTGCACGAGATCGATGCCTGGTGGGACATGAAGCAGCGCGGATACCAGCGTCCGCTGGCAGGCTTCCATGCCATCCACATGCCAAAGAACACCGCCGCCGGCGTCATCCTGGCCGGACTCAGCACGGTGTGCGGGTTCGCCCTGGTCTGGCACATCTGGCCGCTGGTGATCGCTTCGCTGGCCGCGCTGGTGGTGACCACCATCGTGCATTCATTCAACTACGCCCGCGACTACCATGTCCCGGTGGATGAAGTCGAACGCACCGAGGACGCACGCACCCGCGCGCTGACCGCCCATGTCTGACGCACTTGTCCTTGCCCCCAGCGGTGACGCACGGCTGACTTCGACCGACGCGCCCGTGTTCTACGACGCCGCCGGTACGCACCATCCGCAGAACGGCACCCTGCTCGGGTTCTGGCTGTACCTGATGAGCGACTGCCTGCTGTTCGCGGCGCTGTTCGCCGTCTATGGCGTGCTGGGCCGCAGCTATGCGGCCGGCCCGTCCGGTGCCGAACTGTTCGACCTCACTCTGGTGGCGGTGAGCACGGCCATGCTGCTGCTGTCCTCGATCACCTACGGCTTCGCCATGATCGCGATGCAGCGCAAACAGATGCGCGCGTTGCTCGGCTGGCTGGCCATCACCGGCCTGTTCGGGCTGGCCTTCCTTGGCCTGACGCTGTACGAGTTCGCCCACCTGATCAGCGAGGGTGCAGGCCCGCAGCGCAGCGCCTTCCTGTCTGCGTTCTTTGCCCTGGTCGGCACCCACGGCCTGCACGTGCTGTTCGGCGTTGTGTGGCTGGCTGCGCTGATGGTGCAGCTGCGCACGCATGGACTGACCGTTGCGAACCGCCGCCGGCTGATGTGCCTGTCCATGTTCTGGCACTTCCTGGACGTGGTCTGGATCGCGGTGTTCACCTTCGTATACCTGATGGGAGTCCTGCCATGAGCACGGAACACGAAACCGGGCACCACGGCGACTCCCACGACGGACACGAGGACCACAGCGAAGCCAGCCACGGCACCGTTGGTGGCTACGTCACCGGATTCCTGCTGTCGGTGGTGTTGACCGCGATTCCGTTCTGGCTGGTGATGAGCGGCGGGGTCAGCAGCTCCGGGGCGACGGCGTTGATCCTGACGGCGTTTGCGGTGGTGCAGATCGTCGTGCACATGGTTTACTTCCTGCACATGAACACCAAGTCCGAGAGTGGCTGGACGATGCTGGCCCTGATCTTCACCCTGGTGCTGGTGGTGATTGTGCTGGCCGGCTCGCTGTGGGTCATGTATCACCTGAACACCCGGATGATGCCGATGCCGAACGAAATGCTCAACATGCCATGAGCCAGAGTGCAGGCCAGAGCTCCGCTGCACGCACGCCGGTAGACGGCGTGCACACGCGGCGAACCGTCGCGAAAATCGTGCTGCTGGTCGCGCTGGCCGTGTCGTTCGTGGGGTTGATATTGCTGGGTATCTGGCAGCTGGAACGGCGCGCCTGGAAGCTGGACCTGATTGAACGCGTGGACGCGCGCGTGCATGCAGCGCCGCTGGCGCCGCCGGGACCGGGCGAGTGGCCTACGCTCAGCGCGGGGCGCGACGAGTACCGCAACGTGGCGGTGTCCGGTCGTTTCCTGCACGGGCGCGATACGCAGGTGCAGGCGGTGACCGTGCGCGGCGCGGGCTTCTGGCTGCTTACGCCGCTGCGGCGTGAGGACGGCAGCGTGGTCCTGGTCAACCGCGGTTTCGTGCCCCCGGGCTGGACGGGCGCGCCGGATGCATCATCGGCCCCGCCGGAAGTGCGCGTCACCGGGCTGCTGCGGCTGAGCGAGCCGGGCGGCGGCTTCCTGAGGAGCAACGCGCCGGCGCAGGCGCGCTGGTACTCACGCGACGTGCAGGCCATCGCCACGGCCCAGGGGCTGGACCGGGTTGCGCCCTATTTCATCGATGCGGCGGCCTCAAACGCGGCCAACGGCGACTCCTCCAGCGCTGAGGCCGTGCCGGTGGGCGGGCTGACCGTGGTCAGTTTCCGCAACCATCACATGCAGTACGCCTTGACGTGGTTCGCGATGGCGTTGATGGTGGTGGGCGCCGCCTGGCTCGTCGTCCGCGATGGGCGTCGGCGGCCCATCCATCCCTGAGGTCAGCGCATGCAGGACGTTGCGGTTGCAGACAGCAGCCTGAGCGAGGACGCGTCGCCGCGCGACAGCGCGGGCATGAAGAACATGCAGCAGCTGATCCAGCTGCGCTGGTTCGCGCTGGCCGGACAGGTCGCGACGATCCTGGTCGTCCATTTCGGCTTCCAGATCCGCCTGCCGCTGCTGCCGATGCTCGTGGTGCTGGTGTTGCTTGCGGCATTCAACGTGGCCAGCCTGTGGCGCTGGCGCCGTCGCCAGGAAGTCACCGACGACGCGCTGCTGCTGTCGCTGCTGGTGGACGTGGTCACGCTGACCGCGCTGCTGCACCTCAGCGGCGGGGTCGCCAATCCTTTCGTGTTCCTGTACCTGCTGCAGGTGGTGCTGGGCGCGGTGCTGCTGCGCCCGCGCTCCAGCTGGGTGGTGGTGGCCGCGACCAGCCTGGGCTTCATCAGCCTGATCCTGTTTCCCGGGCCGGTGGTGATCCCGGTGGAGCCGGCGCGTGCGCTGGCCGATCCCTATGTGCAGGGGCTGCTGCTGTGCTTCCTGCTTAACGCCATCCTGCTGGTCGTGTTCATCACCCGCATCAGCCGCATCCTGCGCGCGCGCGACGCGCGCTTGGCCGACCTGCGCCAGCGCGCGGCCGAGGACGACCACATCGTGCGCATGGGCCTGCTGGCCTCGGGCGCGGCGCACGAACTGGGCACCCCGCTGGCCACGCTATCGGTGATCCTGGGCGACTGGCGGCACATGCCGCCCTTCACCGAACAGCCCGAGCTGCAGCAGGAAATCGACGAGATGCAGGCCCAGCTCAGCCGCTGCAAGACCATCGTCACCGGCATCCTGCAGTCGGCCGGCGAAGCACGCGGCGAGGCGCCGGTGGAAACCACCGTGTACGGGTTCCTGGACGAACTGGTGGCCGAGTGGCGGGCCAGCCGTCCGGTGCAGTACATGGAATACCGCAACAGCTTCGGTGCAGACCTGCCGATCATCTCGGACTGGGGGCTGAAGCAGATGATCCACAACGTGCTGGACAACGCGCTGGAAGCCTCGCCGCAATGGGTGGGCTTGTACGCCTCGCGCGACGGCGGCCGGCTGGTGCTGCGGGTGCGCGACGACGGGCCCGGCTTCGCGCCCGCGCTGCTCGCCCAGTTCGGCAAGCCCTACCAGTCCAGCAAGGGACGACCCGGTGGTGGATTGGGCCTGTTTCTTTCGCTCAATGTTGCGCGCAGCCTGGGCTGCAGCATTTCCGCGCTGAACCGCGCCGAGGGCGGGGCGGTGGTGACCATGCTGCTGCCGCTGTCTTCGATCACCCACGGAGAGTCGCATGATGACGACCGTGCCTGAGCCCGCGGCGCAGGCGCCGCGACGCCTGCTGGTGGTGGAGGACGACGCATCGTTCGCACGCACCCTGTGCCGTTCGTTCGAGCGCCGTGGCTACGAGGTGCGCGCGGCGACCCGCCTGGACGAAGTGGTGGCGCTGCTGCCGGACTGGTCGCCCGAGTACGCGGTCGTGGACCTGAAGCTGGCCGCCGGCAGCTCCGGCCTTGCCTGCGTGGAGGCGCTGCACGCGCACGACGCCGACCTGCTGATTGTGGTGCTGACCGGCTACGCCAGCATCGCCACCGCGGTGGAGGCGATCAAGCTGGGCGCGTGCAACTACCTGGCCAAGCCGTCCAACACCGACGATATCGAAGCGGCGTTCAGCAGTGCGCGAGGCGACGCCAGCGTCGGCCTGACCCAGCGCGCCACCTCGATCAAGACCCTGGAGTGGGAGCGCATCCACGCCATGCTGGCCGAAACCGACTTCAATATCTCCGAAGCCGCGCGCCGCTTGGGCATGCATCGCCGCACGCTGGCCCGCAAGCTGGGCACGCAGCGGGTGCGCTGAGCCGCGGAACTCACTGCAGGGTTCAGCCG
>JAJAZJ010000080.1 GCA_026785795.1 Pseudoxanthomonas sp. | reverse complement strand
TCATGAGCGCGGCCGGCACCACGCTGGAAGCGACCCTGATCAACTGCTTCGTCCAGCCGGTCGGCGACTGCATCCAGGGCAAGGACGAGAACGGTTATCCCGGCATCTACGAAGCGCTGCGGGAAGCGGCGGAAACCATGCGGCGCGGCGGCGGCGTGGGCTACGACTTTTCGCGCATCCGGCCGCGCGGCGCGCAGGTGCGAACCACCGCGTCGGCCGCCTCCGGGCCCTGCAGCTACATGGATGTCTTCGACAGTTCCTGCGCCACGGTTGAAAGCGCCGGCTCCCGGCGCGGCGCCCAGATGGGTGTGCTGCGGATCGACCATCCCGATGTCCTGGAGTTCATCACCGCCAAGCGCAAGCCCGGGCGCTGGTCGAACTTCAACATCTCGGTCGCCGTGCCCAGAGTGTTCATGGAGCGACTCGGTGCCGGCGCGAGCTGGGACCTGGTGCACAGCGCACGCCCTGGCGCTGCGTTGATCGCCGCCGGTGCGCACCAGCGGGCCGACGGTTTATGGGTCTACCGCGCAGTGCCGGCCGCCGAGCTGTGGGACACGGTGATGCGCTCGGCCTACGACTTCGCCGAACCCGGAGTCCTGTTTCCCGACACGATCAACGCCGACAACAACCTGCGCTACTGCGAGGACATCGCCGCGACCAACCCCTGCGGCGAGCAGCCGCTGCCACCCTACGGCTGCTGCGACCTCGGGCCCGTCATCCTGACGCGTTTCGTTCGCCACGCCTTCGGTTTCGACGGCACGCCGCAATTTGATTTCGACCGGTTCGCCGCGGCAGTGGCCTTGCAGGTGCGTGCGCTGGACAACGTGCTGGACCTCACGTTCTGGCCGCTGCCCGAACAGCGCGCCGAAGCGATGGCCAAGCGCCGCATCGGCGTCGGCTTCACCGGGCTGGGCGACACCCTGGCCATGCTCTGCCTGCGTTACGACGAGCCGCCTGGGCTCGACATGGCGGTGCGCATCGCCCGCTGCATGCGGGATGCCGCTTATGCCGCGTCGGTGGTGCTGGCGCGGGAAAAGGGAGCCTTCCCTGCGCTCGACGCAGCGCGCTACCTGGCGGACGGCACTTTCGCCAGCCGGCTCGATGAGCCGCTGAAGCAGGCGATCCGCGAACACGGCATCCGCAACAGCCACTTGCTGTCGATCGCGCCGACCGGCACCGTGAGCCTGGCCTTCGCCGACAACGCTTCCAATGGCATTGAGCCCGCTTTCGCGTGGACCTACCGGCGAAAGAAGCGCGAGGCCGACGGCAGCCTCACCGAATACGACGTGGAGGACCACGCCTGGCGGCTGTACCGCTCTCACGGCGGCGACATGTCGAACCTGCCCCCCTATTTCGTTTCCGCGCTGCAGATGCCCGCGGCCGGACACCTGGCCATGATGGAAGCGGTACAGCCCTTCATCGACACAGCCATCTCAAAGACGGTGAACGTGGCTGTCGACTACCCGTACAGCGATTTCAAGGACCTCTACCTCAAGGCCTGGCAGGCCGGGCTCAAGGGGCTTGCCACCTACCGGCCCAACAGCATCGTCGGATCCGTGCTGGAAACCGGCGCTGCCGTGGCCCTGCCGTCAGATGATGCGGCGCAGGCGCTTCCCGACGCCATGCGCGAGGTCATTGCCCGCCGGCCGCAGGGCGCGCTGTCGGCAGTGGCCGAGAAGATCGAATACTGGACGCAGCAGGGCCGCCAGCATCTGTACCTGGTGGTGTCGTTCCTGCCGCTGGCCGACGGCCGTGAGCGTGCGATCGAGTTCTTCATGCCGGTCGGGCAGAACGGCGAGTCGCAGCAATGGGTGACCTCCAGCATGCGGCTGTTGTCCCTGGCCGCCCGCGGCGGGTTCCTGGACCGCGCACTGGCGGACATGCGCAAGGTCGCGTGGGACCGGGGCCCGGTCCGGTTGGGCACGTATCGCAAGGCCGACAGCAGCGAGGTGCCGCTGTGGCACGACTCGGAAGTGGCTGCCATCGCCTACGTGGTGCAGAACATCATTGCCTTGCGACGGGGCGAAGCGCCGACCGCAAGCGTCCCGGCCACGACGCCCGGGACCGAACTGCCCGCGATGGCCGGATCCAGTTGCCCGGAGTGCGGCGCCCATGCCGTGATCCGCAAGGATGGCTGCGATTACTGCACGCAATGCGGCCACCTGGGAGCCTGCGGATGAACGCGGCCCAAATGGTGCGCGGCACGCCCCGGCACTGGCACTGGCGCCACCTGCTGCTGGCGCCGCACCGGCTGGGCTTTTTCATGGCCATGGTGGTGCTGGCCAGCGCCGCGTTGTGGTGGGCCGCGGTCCAGCTCCAGCGCAGCGGCGCCGGCTTCCAGCTGCCGTTTGGCATGTCGCCTTCGCTGGTCCATGCAGCGGTCATGACCTTCGGTTTCTTCCCGCTCTTTTTCTCCGGCTTTCTGTTCACCGCCGGCCCCAAGTGGCTGGACGTGCCGCCACCTCCGGCGCGCGCGCTGGCGCCGGCCTTGCTGGCGCAACTGGCGGGCTGGCTGCTGTGGCTGGCGGGCAGCCACCTGCATGTGGCGATTGCCGCCATCGGGCTGGCACTGGCGCGGCTGGGCCTTTGCCACATCACGTCCCGGTTCTGGGGCCTGATCGCGGCCAGCGCGGCACCCGACCGGGTCCACGCCAAGGCCGTCGGCGCCGCCCTGCTGGTGGGCTGCGCCAGCCTCGCAGGCGTGACCATCGCAACCCTTGCGGGTGCGGACGCCAGCGCCCGGCTGTTCGTGCACACCGGACTGTGGGGCTTCGTGGTCGTGGTCTACCTCACGGTCGCGAACCGGATGATCCCGTTCTTTACCTCCAGCGCCACGCAGATGGCCAGGCGCTGGGGACCGGAGTGGGTGTTGTGGCTGATGCTGGGCGCCGCTGGCTTCGAAGTTGCGGCGGCCTGGGCCGAGCCCTGGCTCGGTGGGCTCGCGGCCTGGCAGATTCTGCGCGGCGTGCTCGAGCTCGGCGCCGGTGCGGCGGTGGTCGCGCTCGGCATCGCCTGGGGCCTGGTGCAAAGCCTGCGGATCCGCCTGCTGGCGATGCTGCACCTGGGACTGCTCTGGCTCGGGCTGGCATTGCTGCTCAGTGGCGCATCGCAGTTGTTGGGCTGGTTCACCCAGGCGCCCGTGCTGCCGCTGGCAGCGCTGCATGCGCTGACCATGGGATGCCTGGGCTCGCTGATGCTGGCGATGGTCACGCGCGTTTCCTGCGGTCACAGTGGCCGCCCGCTGGTGGCCGACAACCTGGTCTGGGGCTTGTTCTGGCTGCTGCAGGCGGCCACGCTGCTGCGCATTGCCGGGGCGATGCCCGGCGGGTCGACGCAGACGCTGCTCACCGCCACCGCCCTGGTGTGGACCCTGGTGATGCTGACCTGGGCGATTCGATATGGATCCTGGTATGGACGCCCGCGTGCAGACGGCCGGCCCGGTTGACAGTGCGGCCTCGGGCCAGTGGGCAGCGGCGCTGATCGGGCACCGCCAGACCGTGCTGCCCAAGCGCCTGGTGGAGCCCGGCCCGGACGCATCGCAGCTCGACCTGATTTTCCGCGCCGCCGCAGCCGCGCCCGACCATGGCGAACTGCTGCCCTGGCGTTTTGTCGTCATTCCGGCACCGGCGCGCACGCGCCTGGCGGACGTGTTCGCAAGTTCGCTTTGGGAGCGCGACCCTCAAGCAACCGCCGGGCAGTTCGCCCAGGCCCGGGAAAAGGCATTCCGCGCCCCGATGCTGATGCTGGCCGTGGTGCGCACGGGTTCGGCCGACGACGAAGTACCGGGCTGCGAGCGCCTGCTGTCAGCCGGCTGCGCGATCCAGAACATGCTGCTGGTGGCCACAGCCCTGGGCTTCGCATCGGCGCTGACCAGCGGCAAAGCCCTGCGGTCGGCGGCGCTGGAGCGGCTGTTCTCGCTGCAGGCGGGTGAGCAGGCGGTGTGCTTCGTCAGCCTGGGGACTGCGACCAAGCGCAAGCCGGCGCGCCTGCGGCCCGAACCCGACCGCTACATCAGCTTCCTGGAGGCCACGCCATGAGCCCGACGGGCCGCCCCAAGGGCGAATACCGCAGTGCGCAGCACGAAGGTACTCCAGTGAGCCGCCGGGCCGCCCCAAGGCGAATCCCGCAGCGCGTAGCGCGGAGGGTAGGCCAGTGAGTCAGGTCATCCCGCTGTCGTCCCTCAAGGCCAGCCCTACGGCCAGCTTCGAGCAACCGTTCGAGATGCTGGCCGCCTGCCACGAACGCGTGATCCGCATGCTGGCCCTGCTGGCGCGGCTGCGAGAGCACTTGCGCCAGCACGGCGGCCTGCCCCAGGCAGACCCTGCCAGGCAAGCGCGCCAGGCGGCCCAGGATGTGATGCGCTACTTCGACCAGGCGGCGCCCCAGCACCATCGCGACGAGGAGATGCACGTGTTCCCGGCGCTCATTTCCCAAGGCGACCCGGCCACGCTGGCGCTGGTGACCCGGCTGCAGCAGGACCACCTGCAGATGGAATCGCGCTGGGTACCGGCGCGCAACGTACTGGCAGCCGTCGCGCAAGGGCAGCTGACGCTTCTGGGCCAGGACGACGAGGCGGCCCTGGACGCCTTCGCCAGCCCGTACGCAGGGCACATCGAGGCCGAGGAAAGCATTGCCTATCCGGCGGCGCGAGCCCTGCTGGACACCGGCGCCCTCGCCATGATGGGCCGCGAGATGATGCACCGGCGCGGCCTGACCGACTGACCGGTCACGACGTCACTGTTCCATGGACTTCGCGCCCTCTCCCCGCGCCCAGGACCTCGTCCTGAAGCTCGATGCGTTCATGCAGCGCTACCTGCTGCCCTACAACGCCGCCTGGCACCGCTCGGTCGCTGACGGCATCTACC
>JAJAZJ010000079.1 GCA_026785795.1 Pseudoxanthomonas sp. | reverse complement strand
CGGACCCGGGCTTCCAGTGACTTGGCCGTGGCCTCGCGCCCGTCCACCGGCGCGGCGGCGGCCACCTCGACGTGGGCGCGCAGGCGACGAGGCAGGCGCATCCGGCGCATGCGGCCGTCACGATGGCTCCACATGCTGGTCCACATGCCGCGCAGCGCCATGGGCACCACCGGCACCGGGCGCCGCTCCAGCACGCGCTCCAGGCCCGACTTGAACGCCGCGATCGAACCGTCCCGGGTCAAGGCACCCTCCGGGAATATGCCCACGATTTCGCCTTCGGCCAGCGCCGCGTCGATTTCATCGAACGCACGCCGCATCAGCTCCGGATCCTCGCTGGCGCCGGCGATCGGAATGGCCTTGGCGTGGCGGAATATCCAGTGCATGCCCGGGATCCGGTAGATCTTGTGGTACATCACGAAGCGCACCGGGCGCGGCACGCTGGCGGCCAGGATCAATGCATCCATGTAGCTGACGTGGTTGCAGACCAGCAGCGCTGGCCCTTCGTCGGGCACGTGCTCCTCGATGCCGTGCAGCTGCAGGCGGTACAGGCAGCGCACCATCACCCAGCTCAGGAAGCGCATCAGGAACTCGGGCACCAGGGTGAAGATCCAGATCGCCACCAGCACGTTGGCGATGGCCAGGGCCAGGAACACCTGCGGGATGCTCCAGCCAAGCAGGCGCTGCACGGCGATGCCGATCACTGCGGCCATCACGATGAACAGCGCGTTCTGGATGTTCAGCGCCGCGATCACGCGCGCCAGCTCTTCCTTCGGCGTGCGGCTCTGGATCAGCGCAAACAGCGGCACGATGAAGAATCCGGCGAACAGGCCGATGCCGGTCAGGTCCATCGCGATCCGCCAGCTGCCGGGCTGCTGCATGAACCCGGCGATATCCAGGCCGGCCGACAGCGCGGCGCCGGGGCGTGCAAAGTACAGGTCGAGCATGAAGGCGCTCATGCCGAACGCGCCCAGCGGCACCAGGCCGATCTCCACGGTGCGCGCCGACAGCTTCTCGCACAGCAGCGAACCCACGCCCACGCCCACCGAAAACAGCGCCAGGGCGAAGATGTAAAGCTCCTGCGTGCCGCCCAGGTTGAGCTCGGCATAGGTCGGCAGCTGGGCGGTCAGCACGGTGCCCACGAACCAGAACCATGACACCCCCAGGATCGCGTTGCGCACTGCCTTCTGCTTGCGCGCCAGCTTCCAGATCACCACCGATTCGGGCAGCGGATTCCAGTTGATCTTCAGGTCGGGGGCGCCGGCCTCCACCCGCGGGATCCTGCGCGAGATCAGGTTACCGGTGATTGCCAGCAGCACCACGGCCGCCGCGGCCGTGGCCGGCCCGTAGCTGCCGGCGCTCTGGAAGATCAGGCCGCCAAAGATCATGCCGACCAGGATCGAAATCGAGGTGCCCATTTCCACCAGGCCGTTGCCGCCGGTCAGCTCCTCGGGCTTGAGCACCGCGGGCAGGATGGAATACTTCACCGGGCCAAACAGGGTGGACTGCAGGCCGGTGCCGAACAGGGCGACCAGCAGCACCACCATGTTCTGGGTCAGGAAGCCAACCGCAGCCAGGGCCATGATGCCGATCTCCATCGCCGTGGTGATGCGGATCAGCTTTGACTTCTCCAGCTTTTCGGCAATCTGCCCGGCGATGGCCGAGAACAGGAAATAAGGCAGGATGAACAGCGCCGGCGCCAGGTTGGTATACAGCGTGCGCTCCTCGGCACTGATGCCCAGGAAGAACAGCAGGCCGATGATCGCCTGGCGGTATACGTTGTCATTGAAGGCACCCAGCGCCTGCACCGTGAAGAACGGCAGGAATCGCCGCTGTTTCAACAATGAAAACTGGCTGTGGCTGGCCATGCATGCTCCCTGGATGCCGCGGAGACTAGCATTTGCCGTTCCCTTCTCCCACCGGGGGAAGGTGCCCCCAGCGCGGATGGGGGAATGAAACTTCAGCTTGCAGTGTCGCTGCGGTGGGTTGGAACGCCCAAGCTCCCATCCTTCGCCGTGAGCCATTCTGCGCCGGTGGCAGAAGCAGAAGCAAAGCCGGACAAACTCCGGTCTACAGCGCCCCGGCCTGCTCGCGTTCGATCGCCCGCCAGCCGATGTCGTGGCGGTGGAATTCGCCACGCCAGGAGATTCCGGAGACTTCCGCATAGGCCTTGCGCTGGGCGTCGGCCACGCTGTCGCCCAAGGCGCACACGCACAGCACGCGCCCGCCCGATGTCACCACGTGGTCGCCCTCGATCCGGGTGCCGGCATGGAACACCTTGGTGTCGGCGACGTCCGGCACGTCCCAGCGGTTGATGACGTCACCCAGGCGCGGCGTGCCGGGATAGTGCTCGGCCGCCATCACTACCCCCAGCGAGGGCCGCGGATCCCACTGTGCCTGCACTGCGTGCAGGCGCTGGTCGAGCGCCGCTTCCACCAAGTCCAGCAGGTCCGACTGCAGGCGCAGCATCACCGGCTGGGTTTCCGGGTCGCCGAAGCGCACGTTGAACTCGATGACCTTCGGTGCGCCGCCGGCGTCGATCATCAGCCCCGCATACAGGAACCCGGTAAAAGGAATGCCATCGGCGATCATGCCCTGCACGGTGGGGTTGACCACTTCGCGCATCACCCGCGCATGCACCTCGGGGGTCACCACCGGTGCGGGCGAGTACGCGCCCATGCCGCCGGTGTTGGGTCCGGTGTCGCCATCGCCCACGCGTTTGTGGTCCTGCGAAGTGGCCATGGGCAGCGCGGTCACGCCATCGACCATGCTGATGAAGCTGGCCTCCTCACCTTCCAGGAATTCCTCGATCACCACCCGCGCGCCGGCATCACCGAACGCATTGCCCGACAGCATGTCGCTCACCGCCGCCTCGGCCTCGTGCAGGGTCATTGCCACGATCACGCCCTTGCCTGCGGCCAGGCCATCGGCCTTGACCACGATCGGTGCGCCCTTGTCGCGCACGTAGGCGAGTGCGGGCTCGACTTCGGTGAACACGGAATAGAACGCGGTGGGAATACCGTGCCTGGCCAGGAAATCCTTGGCGTAGGCCTTGCTGCCCTCCAGCTGCGCAGCCGCTGCATTCGGGCCGAAGATACGCAGTCCGGCGGATCGGAAGCGGTCGACTATGCCCGCCACCAGCGGGATTTCCGGGCCAACGACGGTGAGCGCCACGGCCTCATGCCGGGCGAGCGCCAAGAGTCCTTCCAGATTGTTGATGGCTACATCCACGTTACGGCATTTGGCCTCGGCCGCGGTGCCCGCGTTGCCGGGCGCCACGATGACTTCGGTGACGCGCGTGGACTGGGCCAGCTTCCACGCCAGCGCATGTTCGCGGCCGCCGGCGCCGATGACGAGCAATTTCAAGGACGCGCTCCCGGTCTGTTGAAGTTGGTGATTCCAGCGGCTGCCTATGCCGCGGGCGTGCTGCGTGAACGCCATGTTCGCACGGTTACCACCAGCAAGGTAATCACGGTGAGCGGCACCACGAACAGCATCATGGCCTGGCTAAACGCAGGCAGCGCTTCGTGGCCCGCGGCGTTCAGCAGCAGGTAGGTCGTATAGGCTACGTAGTACCCGAGGAACAGCGCGCCCTCCCAGCGCTGTATGCAGTGGCCGGTGAAAAAGATGGGCAGGCAGGCGACGGCCACCGCGGTCATCACCGGAAAATCAAAATTCACGGCCGCCGCGCTTACCGCCATGCCGCCGGGCGACAGCGCCACCGCCGCGCCCAGCACCATCAGCAGATTGAACAGGTTGCTGCCAACGATGTTTCCCACCGCAATGTCGCGTTCACCGCGCATGGCTGCGACCACGCTGGTCGCCAGCTCCGGCAGCGACGTGCCGACGGCGACGACGGTCAGGCCGATGACCAGTTCGCTGACACCCAGCGCCTGGGCGATGGTAACGGCGCTGCCCACCAGCCAGCGCGCACCCATCACCAGCAACGCCAGGCCAACCGCCAGCAGCAGCAGGTTCTTCCAAAGCGGGGTGTGAAACTTTTCCGGCGGGTCAGATCCAGCGGGCAACTCACGTCGGGCCATGTAGATCTGCAGCAACGTGTAGGCCACGGCGCCCGCCAGCAGCGCAACGCCCGAGCCGCGGCTCAGTTGGCCATCCCACGCCAGCACCATGACCAGGATCGACACGCCGACCATGATCGGTACGTCCAGCCATACCAGCTGGCGCGACACCACCAGAGGCGCGACGATTGCCGAGATTCCCAAGATCAACAGCACGTTGGCGATGTTGCTGCCGATCACGTTGCCCAGAGCGATATCCGGCTGCCCGTTGAGCGCTGCACCCACGCTGATTGCAAGCTCGGGCGCGCTGGTACCGTAAGCCATCACGGTCAGCCCCACCAGCAGCGGCGATATGCCCAATCCCAGCGCCAGCCTGGAAGCGCCGCGTACCATCAGTTCAGCGCCCGCGACCAGCAGCACCAGGCCGGCAATCAGCAGCACTATGGTCATCGTTGTCATCAGGTCAGTGCCTGAAGTGACGCACGCCGGTGAACACCATCGCCAGGCCATGCTCATCGGCCGCCGCGATCACTTCGCTGTCACGCATCGAGCCACCTGGCTGGATCACCGCCTTGATTCCGGCCTCGGCGGCGGCATCAATGCCGTCGCGGAACGGGAAGAACGCATCGCTGGCCATCACCGAGCCCGGCACCACCAGGTGCGCATCGGCGGCCTTGATCCCGGCGATGCGCGCCGAGTACACGCGGCTCATCTGCCCGGCGCCGACGCCGATGGTGCGGTTGTCCCTGGCATAGACGATGGCGTTGGACTTGACAAACTTGGCCACCTTCCATGCGAACAGCAGGTCGCGCATCTGCGCGTCAGTCGGGGTGATCTTGGTTACCACCGTGAGGTCTTCACGGGTCACGATGCGATCATCGGCGGTCTGCATCAGCATGCCGGAACCGACGCGCTTGCTGTCGACGAATCCCGTCGAGGCCGGCGCCAGCGGGATGCGCAGCACGCGCACGTTGGCCTTTCTGCTCGCGTAGTCCAGTGCGCCAGGTTCGAAATCGGGCGCGATCAGCACCTCGACGAACTGGCGATCCAGGATGGCTTTTGCGGTCGCCGCGTCCAGCGCGCGGTTGAAGGCGATGATGCCGCCGAAGGCGCTGGTCGGGTCGGTGGCGTAGGCCAGCTCATAGG
>JAJAZJ010000078.1 GCA_026785795.1 Pseudoxanthomonas sp. | reverse complement strand
GTCCAGTCGCGGTCCTCTCTCCGCCAGATGCCCGTCTCCTCGAAGCCGACCCAGCCCGGGCGTGGCTGACGGCCACCGGGGTTGCCGTCGCGATCGGTCACGAGCCGGGTTCTGCCGGCCAGGCCGGAGCGGCTGACGAGCGCAGGCAGAGTCGCCATGTAGCTCTGCAGGTCCTGGAAGTAGCGGGCGGCCCCTTCCTTGAGGTTGCCGCGAAGGCAGGAGAAGTCCGGGTGCAGCGCGCCAATCTGGCGCACGGCGTCTAATGTGTGCGCCGTGGCCGGCAGCTGCGCCAGCAGGGCGGCATAGTCGTTCAGGCTCAGCTGCCGCAGCGCCAGGCCAACCGGTCCAGCGTGAAGCGGCACGCGCGCAAACTCGCGATCGCTGTCGTGAAGCATGAAGTCGTCCAGGCCGCGCGCAGCCCTCGACCGCGCTTCGAAATGGATGGCGAGCACGTGTGCACGCGTGTGGACGAAGCCGGTGGCAATGGCTGCGGCCGATGAGCCCCTTGTGACGAGGCTTGCACTCTCCTGTGCGGCGGAGGCTTGATGCCGGTTGAACAGCGCGGCTGCGATCGGATGGCGACCCACCCCGGCGCGCAGCATCGGGTGGTCGTGCGCATTCCGCGGGACCCTGAACATCTCGTCCAGTTCGGCGTGCTGTCGCAGCTGCGGGCCGATGGCGGCGATCAGTTCAAGCACTTCGATCCATGAGTCGATCTGGTGACGCCAAGGGCCAGCCCAGTCCAGCGCTTCGGCCGCGAATACGTCCAAGCGAAGCGCTTCGAGCAGGTTCGCGAAGATCCGGTCGTGTGCCAGCAGCAATGGATGCGCTCCAATCCGCCAGACGAGCTCCTTGAGCGTGCCGCTGCAGCCACCGGCCTCTTCAACACAGGTGGATAGGCGTAAGAAGGCCTTGCTCTCAGCCATCGACCGGCCTGTCGATGAGATGCTCATGGCTGCTCGGGACCTTCAGGCGGCTGGACGTGGGCCGATGGCAACTTGCGGGGGTCGCACCTCAGTGCGCGCACGAGGCTCATCTTCGCCGCGCCGCTCAATGGGTTGGCCTGGGCTGCGATCAGCGCCTGCCAGGTCCGGTAGATGTCCAAGTCCGCCAGGGGCCGGGTCAACGCCGGGACGCACGCTGCAATCAGGCCTGCACCTGCCGCCATTAGCCGGGTGCGTGGCGCGATCTGGTCCGCGAGGCACAGCGCTGGTATGAGGGTGTCGGCTGGCCAGCGCCCCTGTACAGCCAGTAGGAGTCCGGCGTTGGCCAGCCAATGCAAATCGTTGGATTCTGGGTTTCCGACCACGACCAAGGGCCGCACGAGCATCAGCGCCTCGAGACCCAGTTCCGACCAGTGCGAGTGCAGCAGCGCATCGCGGGGTGCGACATCCCACTCCCGCAGAAGCGCGCGAGCCTGCAAGTCCATACCCGCGACCTGCCCGATTTTTATCAGGTGGAGGCTGGCAGTCCTGAATACTCTCCGCTGCTCCACAGAGGTGCGGCGTTGACCTTTGGAATTCTTTGACATATCGACTTTCAGTTGCTGGCCCGCAACCCCGTTGCGGTGACCGTTGGGTGGCAGCTTAGTATGAATTCATGATTTTTCAAGAGTATTTGGCGTTGTATTTTGGACGAATATAATGGGTATATAAAATACTCGCCCAGGAGTAATTCTGGAGTATCTATTTGGCCTCCATAGGAGGCAATGCCGTGCGCCGGTGTATAAGATTTCGGGCGCCCTGACCCCGCGAATGGGGGGGGAGGGGGGCTGTTGGCGGTTCGGTCCAATCTGGGCGGCGCATTGCCTATCGCCTGTGCCGGCTTTCCCGCGTGGTGGTGCGGTGTTGGTTTGCGCTCGGCATCTCGTCCGGTTACACTGGAGCATTCGCCATTCGCGAATGAAGAACAGCATCAGCTTGACTCAGGACTTCCCATGTCGCACGCCAAGTCCAACCCCCAGCTCGTCCTGCGCCCGCAGGACTTGCTGGTGTTGTTGCGTCTGGCGCTGGTGAAACCGGAGGGCGACATACCGTCTTATGCCGCTCTGGCCGCCGAGCTGTCCCTGACGGCTTCGGAAGTGCACGCGGCGGTCAGCCGCGCGATCACTGCCCAGCTGGCCCTCAAGGACTCTGCCGGCCGGCCCCGCGCGCGCTTGGAGCCTTTGCGCCTGTTCGTGCAGCACGGCGCTCGGTACTGCTTTCCTGCCACGCGTGGGCCACAGACGCGTGGCGTTCCGACGGGCTACGCGGCGGCACCGCTGAGCGATTTCATCCGCGCTCCTGCAGGCGAGCCGCCGCCAGTCTGGCCGGACAAGGACGGCACCGTGCGCGGTGAGACGCTGCACCCCCTGTATCCGACGGCCCCCCAGGCTGCGCGGCGCAATCCGGCCCTGCACGAACTGCTCGCTCTGTTCGATGCAATCCGAGCCGGCAGCGCCCGCGAGCGCGCCCTGGCAATGCAACTGCTCGATCAGCGCTGGGCCAGCGTCGAGCCCAGCCTCAGCGCGTCATGAATCCGAACGACCCCAACGTCCAAATGCTGGACATCGTCGCCGAGCGGTTGGGCGACGATCTCTGTGGCCGTCTTGTATTCGTGGGTGGGGCCGTTGCAGGGCTGCTCATCACCGATCCGGCCCAGCCCGCCATCCGGCCGACCGAAGACGTCGACCTGATTGCGCAGGTGATAGTGCGCACTGACTACTACGCGCTGGAGGGGGAGCTGAGAGCGCGTGGCTTCCAGCAGGACATGCGCGCCGGCGCGCCCCTCTGCCGCTGGACGGTGGCTGGAGTCACCGTGGATGTGAAGCCCACGCTCCCTGATGTGCTGGGTTTCAGCAACCGCTGGTACCCGTTGGCCTGCGCAACCGCCTGGGCCGCAAGGCTGCCCAGCGGTCGAAACGTACAGGTCATCGCCGCGCCGGCGTTCGTGGCTACGAAGTTGGAGGCGTTCGCGGGCCGGGGGCATGGCGACTACCTGTTCAGCCACGACCTGGGTGACATCACCAGCGTAGTCGATGGGCGCGCCAGCCTGCTCGTCGAACTGGAGCAAGCTGACTCGGAACTGCGCCGGGGCGTGGCCAACGCGATCGGCAGCTTGTTGGCGGCTCGGGGTTTTCTGGACAGCCTGCCTGGCCATCTGCCCGGCGACGCGGCCAGTCAGGAGCGGCTGCCGGACCTGCTTCTCAAACTGCGTCGGATCGCCGCACTCGCTGGCAATTGATCCCTCGGCGCGGCGGCCCGCTGAGGTGGCGCGGCGGTGGGCGCCTTGACGCTTCCAGCGTTTGTTTGCGGCGCGCCGAAGATGGTGTACATTCAACCCAACTGTCAGGTTGGACTTGCAGTTTGCAACTCGGGCTGTTCGGTGAAGCAGGTGTTGTTGGGGCCTAGCAGGCGTAGATAGGTTGGTGGTCGAATCTCAGTAAGTGCTTGATTTGACTACATAAGCCCTATCAAACCCTATCCAGCGCGCCAGATACCGTGCCTAACCATTAGCCTCATAACCCAAAGGTCGCAAGTTCAAATCTTGCCCCCGCAACCACGAAAACAGCAGCTAGATCAACGAGTTAGCTGCAAAGCGAAAGCCACCCAACAGGGTGGCTTTTTGCTTTGTGCCCGTCCTGTGCCCACGCTGTGCCCGTTCTGTGCCCCCGAGTTCGACACCAAACGCCGTAAGTGGTTGATTTGTATAG